>JAUVCD010000389.1 GCA_030590865.1 Myxococcales bacterium
CACCCTCGAGCCCAACGCCCAATGGGTCGGCCCGCCGACCTCCATCGTCGTCGACTACCGGCTTGATGATGCGGCCCTGGCCCGAGTGCTGCTCGACCATGACGCCGCAGACTTCGAGACGGCGCTCAACACTTATCTGAAGGCTGCCGAGGTCGACCGTATCGACGGGCCGGCAGAAATGGCCGCCGACCGCGAGGCCATCGTCGCCGACGCGTCCAACCTGGTGGCCGCGGCCGCCAAGGTCTACGCCGACCAGCGCAACCACTACGGCCAGATCGTCGCCGCCGAGCAGTGGGTCATGCCCCAACACCCCGAGCTTGGTGAGCTAGGGAGCCGGGCCATCGAGATTCGCTTCCCCGTCGATTCGGACCGCACGGTCATCTACGAAGAGGCAGTGGCCCGGTCCTTGGCCCAGGCGCGGTCCCAGGTGGCCACCGACTTGGTCGACCAGCTGATTGACGTTACCGACCAGAGTGGCACCAGCAAACATCCCGAGCAGCTGGTGGCCTATTCACTCCTGGCATTGACCCCGGCATCGAGCATCGATCTGCGCCTCGACGTCGACTTGGATGTCGACGACACCTGGGAGCAGGACTTCAGCCACTATCGCAAGGCGGGCTACGAGAGCCTCGACCTCTACGCCCAGGGCAAGGACGTCTCGCCCATTGACGGTGGCCTGTTCGACATCGACGAGCTCATCGCGGTGCCGTAGAGAGGCTGGGTCAGCCGGCCGCTTCCTTCCTCCGCACGAGTGCACACACGAGCCCGGGCCCGGCCACGCAGCCGGTCCGGGCTCGATTCTCGTTGGGCTGCTCGATTCATGGCGAGCGGGTGAGACGGTCACATCCCGTCACTCTCCCGGCGAGCGTGCCAGGGCTAGGTGCACCCACTCAGTCGCCCAGATCAACTCTTCCAGTCGTTCGTCGAAGGTCTGCGCCTTGACCTGCGGCGTGTCGCTCTCCATGCGTGCAGCTTCGATGCCGCGGCGTACGGCGCCAATCAGCCCATCGAACTGTGCGTAGGACTCGTTGACGGCTTTGTGCGAGAAAACGACCCTGGTCGGCTGGCGACGTCGGAGCGCGATGGCCATGCGCTCGAAGTCGTCGCCGAGCTCGCCGCACCACCCGTACAGCCGGCTGAGGAACCCAGCGAGTGGACCGGCGAGGTCGAAAAGGAACTTGAGCTCCAGATCTCCGCGCTGCGCTTGGACCTGCTCGATGGCAAGGCGCAGCTCTTCGAGCGCCCGCGAATAGCCACGCAGGCGCACCACCGTTTCTGCCGAAGCGTCGTCCTTCGGGATCCCGTCCAGGGCCTGGTCCAACCATTCGAGTCGGACCGTGAGGTCGAGGAACAAATCGGCCCAGAAGTCCGACTCGGCGGAAGTCTTCCGCGACGAACGCGCGGGCGGAGCCAGGATCCGTTCATTCATCTCGATCCAATCTACCTGTGAGCGCCAGAGACATGAAGGCTCTCTTGACCTGACCTGCGACCCGACCTGGGTTCGACTCTCGCCCCACGGCCGCTGAACGTCATTGTTGCAACGCCGAGGTCGTGGTTGGATGTCCGGCAATGACGACGCCGGGTGGATATGGGCAACCGCCTGCGGGCGGAGGAGGCTATCCTGGCATGCCGGCAGGCGGAGCTCCGCCTGGAGGACATGCTCCTCCCGCTGGCCCGCCAGGTGGGGGAGGCTACGGCCCGCCGGGTGGCCCGCCAGGTGGGGGAGGCTACGGCCCGCCGGGTGGGGGAGGCTACGGCCCGCCGGGCGCTCCGCCAGGTGGGCCCATGGGCGCGCCGATGGGTGCGCCGATGGGTGCGCCGCCGGGGTTTCAGCAGGCCCCGCTACCGCAAAAGAAAGGGCCGCCGGTCGCTCTGTTAGTGGGCGGAGGTTGCGGTCTGTTCGCCGTGATCGGCGTCGTCCTGTTGGTCATCTTGCTGGTGACCACCGGGGGCAGCGCTAGCACCGGTGACGACGACGACGATGACAACGACGACAACGACTCCCAGTCGTCGAGCGATGATGATGATGACGGCGCGAGCAAGAAAGGGAACACCGGCGGCGACGTGATGGCTGGCGCGGTCTACAAGCGGATACCGTCGACCAACGTCGAGGTGCCGGTGCCCCCCGGTTGGCGAGAGAGTCGCAGGAGCCTCTACACCTTTGCTCTCTCCAACGATGGCAATGCGTTGCTCGCCTTCACCACCGTCTCGAGCTACGGCGAATTCAACGGCCGCCTACAGCATGCCACGAAGGTGTTCCGCATCACGGGCTGCAGCATGGGTCCAAGCGAGCGGGTGAGGATCGGTCCCAACCAGCTCCGGTCTCGCCTCAAAGAGGGAGAGTGCACCTTCAATGGTGTGCGCGCCAATGTGGCCACCGTGTTGGTCGAATCAGGCAGGCGAGCGCACCCCTTGGTCATCTACGCCGTGGACAAGAACGCATCCGAGCGGACTGCAGCGCAGGCGAAAAAGACGATCTCGCACATGCGCAAGCGCTGACCGGCTAGTTGCCGGCTCGAAGCCCATGTTTTCCCGCGAAGCACGTGCACGGGTGACGCGCAAAGCGCGTCGGGACCCGAAACCGTGAGCGAGGCGAGCGACTTTGGGTGGGGCCCCGTCGCCGTAGGCGATGGGGCGGGGTTTTTGCGCTGCATCTTTGCGAAGGCCCCGAGAAAAAAGGCTAGTTGGCCAACAGGAGGCGCTCGCGAAGGGCTCGCGCGCCCTTCGCCCCGCCAGGGGCGCGCGAGACCGCAGCACGTGCACGGGTGACGCGCAAGGCGCGTCGGGACCCGAAACCGCGAGTGAAGCGAGCGATCGGGCCAGTAACTAGCTAGAGCCCCTCTCCGATGACGATGACCGCCACCACGGCCATGACGGTGAGAAACACCAGTGCGATGCGGACCACGAAGATCCGGTGGAGGGTATCGAGTGCCTTCGACATGTGTTTCAGGTCGTTGCCCTCGGTGTTGACGACCCGACGAAGCGCTCGGCCTGCGATTGCAAACAGGACGCCAGCAGCCAGGTAGCAGCTTGCTGAGACGACGCCTGCGCCCAGGTCAAATATGAGCAGCGAGAACGCGCTGTCGGCAAAGTCGGTGCCTAGGAATGCGAACACCAGGTGGACGATCACCATGATGAACGACGCGCCGGCGAGGGCCAGCGCCCAGGTCGCCGCTTTGCCGATGGTCTCATTCTCGCGACTTGTGAATTCGTATGCGTCCTGCTGTGCCATCACGGTTCTCGATTCACGCGGTCACATTTGAGTCGCTACAGCGAGCACTGCGAAGAGCACGACTGCAATAGCCGTGACGATTACCTCGTTACGAAAGGCTTTTGTGAGTCGCTCGAGCGCACCCATCAACAGCTCGACGTCGTTGCCCTCGGTGGTCGCGACTTCTTTCAGCCCACGACCGACGCCGAGATAGAGCCAGCCGGCGACGGCGCAGATCAGAAAGAGCGGCAGCACCAGGATGGCGCCACGCAGATTGTCCAAGGTGAACTGTACGTAAGCCAGCGTTCCAAGGAGAGCTGCGCCAACCATTGCGCAGACGGCCCAAATGGCAGCGCTGGTGCCCGCTCGCTCGATGCTCACGTTCTCGTCGCCGCCGAACTCGTACTGGCCCTCGGACAGCGATGCCTCGTCAGCGCCGGGCGCTGGCTGTGCTGGGGTGTCTTGAGTCATGACGAGCCACGCGTACCGCGGGCCCCGCGCGGTCGCAAGCTGAGCGCCATCTCCGGCGACTGCTGCGCGCCTCGATGGCCGGTCAGCGGGTGGCGAGGCTACTTCACGATAGTCGGGCACCCAAAGGTGAAGGTCACCGTCGCGTTGGGGCTCTTCAATAGCTCGCAGGTCGCCGGACAGAGGAACACCTTCGTCGGCTCCTCCGGGTCGTCGTAGTACCAACCAGGCTCAGAGCCGCAGTCGCTTTCGCTGGGGACCTGAGCAATGACGCTGCCCGCCTGGCTCCCATCACTGCCATCGGGATCCAGGTTGACGTTGAGCTGGGTGGGCACGAAGGGGTCGCTGGGATCGGGTTCGGGGATCTCCAGGTCGCAGGCTACGGTCACCTCGCGAATTTCTGCCATCTTCTCCTCGATCGCCGAGGCGTCGCTGGTGACGTCGAGGGCCTGGCCGGACCCACCGGCCGCGGCGATCTGATCGAGATTGGCGAGGGTGGCTCCATTGATGGCGACGGCGAAGGTCCGCACCCCCGCGGTGGCCAGGGCGTCGGCCGCCAAGGCTGCAATGTTGCCGGCATCGGTATCGCAAGTGGTGGGGTCACCATCGCTGGCCAAGGCCACCACGACGTCGAGCTCCGGATGAGCCTGTTGGTAGGTTACCGCCCAGGCGAGGCTGCCCTCCAAAGCTGGGTAGGTTGGGGTCTCGCCACCGAGCTGCATGCCCGTGAGCACTTGACCCAGGACCGACGAATGGCCGGGCAGGGGTCCCACCGGGTATTGAGGGGGGGTGTAATCAGAGGCTTCGCAGCCGTCGGCCATCCCAGGGGGGGCGAAGAAGTTGAAGCCTGCCGAGATCCCCTTCGAGCTCGGTGCTGCAAAGAAGCTCTCGAGAGAGCTGGAGATGACGTTCCATATCGGCCCCATGCTGCCTGACCGATCCATGACGATGAGCAGGACCAGTACCTTGCGCTCCCCTTCGATCTCGGCGGTCAGGCAGCCCTCGTAGCCGCCCTGTCCGCTCCCGCCGAGGGGTTCGAAGCCGGCGCTGCCGCCGGTCGACACGGCACCAGAGCCACCGGTGCCGGTGCTCGATTCCTCGTCGTCGCAGCCGCCGGCGAGCACCAGGGCCGCGCCGAGCGCGATGCTCCAGCCAGGCATCCTAGGGACCATGGATCTCATTCAGGTTCCCTCCTGCCGAGGACTAACGGCGCTTTCGGCGACGGAGCTGCGTTGCCCCTAGTGCGAACGCCAAGAGCGCGAAGCCGAAGGCGGCTTCGTGCTTGCCGCCGACCAGGGTGCAGGCGCAGGCGCCCTCCGATTCTGGGGTGGCGCCGCTGGCGCCAGCGCCGACGGATGAGCCGGCACCGGGGCCGTCTCCACCGAAGTTGGTGCCGCCGCCACAATCGTCGACGATTCCATCACAGTCGTCGTCCACCAGGTTGTCGCAATCCTCGGTGGCGCCGGGAAAGACCTGGTCGTTGTCGTCATCGCAGTCCGCCAGGTTGCTGAAGCCGTCACCGTCCTGGTCGTCCCCAAAGGCGCCGGGGCCCTGGAGGCACAGGCCGAAGATGCACCCGTGCTCGCAGCTCATGTTCAGGCAGGGGTTGTAGTCCACGCACTGGGCTTCGTTGTTAGGCCCCATGATGCAGAACTCAGGGCAATTGGCGTCGAAGCATGGGTGGGGCAAACACTCGCCGTCGATGCAGCCGCCGATGCAGGCCTGGATGTACCCCTCCTGCTTGCAGACCAGCGCGGTGGCGGCGATCTTGAAGTGAATCGAATCCACCGAGCTACAGCCGGCGTTGACGTGGCCCAAGTCGTTGCCGTTGGCCATCTCCGCTTCCCACTCTGGACACCAGTGGTGGATGCAGATGACGTTCTCTTCGCCGGCGACGAGCAGGAAGGTGCCCATATAGACCGGGTCGGAAGGCACGCAGCAGTTGCCGTGATTGGTTCCTTCGCGACACACCATGTCGGCGCCGCACTCCTGATCGGTCGTGCAGCCGGCGCCTTGGTTGTCGCTGTCGTCGACGAGAAAGCGGTCGCCCAGGTTGCGCTCCACCGCCCAGCCCGCGCCATTGCAGCTGCTCTCGACGGTCAGGTAGCCCGTCTCGTCCATCTGGTCCGCGCAGCTCTCGGACAGCTCGGAGTCGAAGATGGCGTAATACCCGGTCTCTTTGACCAGCACGGTGCCGCAGTCGGTGCTGTTGCTCGTGCCTAGGACGTAAATCTGATCGTCGTCCGGATTGTTGGCAGGCCAGCTGCTCGAGGGGACCGTGTCGCTGAAGCAGAACTCGAGCGCGCTGGTCTCGAAGTCGGCCACGCAGTCGTCACCGGTGTAGTCGGTGTTGATCTCTTCGCAGGGCGGAGGCGGGGGCACAGCTGGGGGAAACTCATTTCCAGTTGCCACGCCTGCGATCAGCGTTGCGGAAAAGGTAACAGCAATCGGTGCCCAGCGTCTTAAGAGTGCCACACCACTATGGTATGGCAACCTACGTGCCAGTCACAATGTGTTTGACATCGCAAGGTTGCGAATGAAAAGCCACCGGCGGCTGCGCCACCGGTGACTGAAAGGTCCATCCACCCGACGGGCAGTGGGCCGGGAGGGCGCGGTCTGGGCCGCGGAGGATCACTCTGGGTCGGCGACCGCTTCGCTCTGGAGTAGCGCGACGATGGACTCGACGGCGCGCTCGGCGTTGTAGAGCGAGGCGTACATCTCGCCGCGGGCGATGATCTCGTAGTTCAGCGCCTTGAGCACGAAGTAGTGCTGGCCGTTCTGGGCCTCGATGGTCTCGTACTGGCCTACGTCTTGGCCGTTGTTGCGGACCGATTCGATGCCGTTGAGAGCGCTGGCCTTGGCCACATAGCCCTCGGACTGCAGTACGATCTCGCCATTGGCGGCCCGCAGCCGGAAGTAATACTGGTCGTCGGCGCCGACGAAGACCTGGAACTCTGCGCCGCCGGTCTCGGCTGCCTCGATGCGCAACTGCTGCACGATGAGGTTGCGTACCGTCTCCATGCCCCGCTCGGCGTTGGACTTGCTGACGTAGGTCTCGCTGGTACCGATGATCTCGTAGTTCTGGGCGATGAGGTTGAAGTACCACTCGCCGTTGACCGCCTCGAGGAGGTCGTAATTGGCTAGATCCACGCCGTTGGTCTTGACCGACTCGATGCCGTTTTCGGCGCCGGCCTTGGCCACGTAGCCCTCACTCTGCAGCACCTTCTCACTGTTGCCGGCCAAGAGGTGGAAGTACCACTGGTCATCTTGTCCCTTGAAGATCTCGAAAACGCCGGCCGTATCGGTGACGTATTGATCGTCGGCGGTGCCGTTGTCGCCCGAGCAACCGACTAGGGCGGTCAGGGCAAGGGACAGGGCTGCTAGCCAACATAGGCTGCGATGGATGGGGTTCACGGGACTCTCCTTGAGGTTCAGTCGCGATAGGTTATGTACCACCTTATACTACATAAGCCTACTGTGGTGCTACTGTAAAACTACCGCCCGGAGCTCTTCGATCCAGGCACCGTCGATGCGCTACCGGCCGATGGCAAGCTCCATGGCCTTCGTGAGCGTGTCGAGATCCCAGGGCTTGTGCACCACCCCTCGGGCCCCCAACTCGCGGAACGAGCGCTCCTGTCCCGGGTCGTCGTGCCCGGTGACCATGATGACTGCTGCTGTGGGATCGAGCTTCAGCAAGGCCTCCAGGGTTACTTTGCCTGACCACTTGGGCATGTCGACGTCCAACATGACGATGTCAGGGCGCTGCTCGAGATACTCGCCGAGCGCCTCTTCGCCGCCGTCAGTCGTCACCACGTCGTGCCCTCTGCGACTGAGCACGCGGGCTGTGCTCCGCCTGACCAGGTGCTCATCATCGACGAGCAGTACTCGCAGTGGGTCTGTTGCCGGCGGTTTGGGGCCGGTCCTTCCCTGGTCGATGGTCTGGTAGTTTCGCTTCCGGACCATTGGCGCGGCGGCGGGCAGCAGGATGGTGAACGTCGTGCCTGTTCCCAGCTCGCTGTCCATGGTGATGCTGCCGCTCAAACTGGTGACGATCTCCTGCACCGTCGACAGTCCGAGGCCATAGCCTGCGCCGTCCCGCTTGGTGGTCACGAAAGGTTCGAATACCTGCTGGACCATCGATTCGGCGATCCCGACGCCGGTGTCTGCGACGATGAGGGACACCGTTTCTCCGCTCTGTTCGCGGTTGGGGGCGCTTCCTCCAACCAGGGCAGCTCTCAGCGTGAGTGTTCCACCATCCGGCATGGCGTCTCGAGCGTTCAAACACAGGTTCATGAGCACCTGATGAAGCTCGAGGCTCGTCCCCGTCACCTGCAGACCGTTACTCACTTCGGCGACTAGCTCGATGGACTTTTTGAAGGTGCGCCGGACGATTGCCGCCACTTCATGGCAGACTTCGGTGACCTCGATGGTCGCTTTCTTGCTGGGGTCGTTGCGGGTGAAGCGGAGCAGTTGACGGCTGAGCGCAGCGGCTCGGTCGGTGGCAGCGCGGAGGTCGTCGAGGCACTCGCGGGTCGTTGGGTCGCCGAGCCGTTGGTCATCCGCTTGGCTCGACAAGAACTCCAAGTTCGACGCGACCGTGCCGAGCATGTTGTTGAAGTCGTGAGCGATCCCCGCTCCCAATCGCCCTAGCACCTCGAGTCGTTGACGCTGGAGCAGCTGCTGGTCGACCGGGTCGTAGATGACGATCTGGAGCACCAGCTGCTTGCCGAGCCGGAGCCGATCGCCCAACTCGACCTGGCTGTCGCTGGCCGCCGGCACGTCGTTCAGGAAGGTGCCGTTCTGGCTGTCCAGGTCGCGAAGTAGAAAACGCCCACCGCCCATCCGTCGGAGCTCGGCGTGGTGACGAGACAGCTGGGGATCGTCAAATTGGAGGTCCGCATCCGGGGCTCGGCCGATGATGGTGACCGCCCGGTCCAGGGCGTGGGCGTGTCCACGAGGCGCACCCCTGAGCGCGACGACTCCCAAAGAGTCGGCGTGGGTGTCCTCGGTGATTTTACCAGCACTCACGGCAGTTGCGGGGGGGGGCTCAGGCCTCGACGCCCTCCTAGGTGGCGCCCGAGACGTTAGCGAGGGGAGTCTAGGCGGAGTGGGGCGAGGTCGGAACCCCCAGATGCCCGCCGGCTGCTCGTTGCGGTCCTTTGCAGGGCGTCGCGATCGTGCGTCGCCTTGCCACCGCTGCGATGAGTGGTACCTCGATGGGTAGACCTTCTCCAACCCGCCGAAAGGGGG
>JAUVCD010001029.1 GCA_030590865.1 Myxococcales bacterium
GTGATACGGGAGGGCGCGCTGCTGACCACGATCACCCGCTCGGCGCCCCGTCGTACCAGCGGGAGGAGGGGGAGCTCGGACCGGATCCCACCGTCGAGATAGACCCCCGGGCGAAGATCGCCGTGGACCCTCAGCTCCAGCACTGGCTGGGCGATCACGGGCAAGACGAAGGAAGCCTCGATGGCTGCCCGCATGTCCTTCAGAGCCACCTTCGCGTCGAGTTGGTAGGTGGACGCGGGGTCTTGGTCCGCCAGGGACAGCAGCTCGCCGCTCTGGAAGTCCACGGCATTGACGATGAGCTCCGACCGATTCTGGTAGGTGGCCCCCTCGAGGTACTTCCCCATCAGGTGCTGGATGCCGTCGAACTGGACGATCCCCTTCTGGTCGTCGGCCAGCTCCCAAGCCCATTGGGAGTCCACGCAATAGAGCTGCCGCTGATCCAGACAAGTGAACAAGGTCGCCAGCAGGGCGCGCGCTTGCCGGCGACAGCGGCGACCGGTCATCGAGTCGGTGCAGCTGAACATGCCAGGCGTCTTGTCCACCGTTGGCTGGTCCGACGGTGGCTCCGCCGGCGAGGTCGGGGGCTGTCCACCCTCGCCCAGGTCGTGAAGCGCAGGCTTGACCTCGTGGCAGACGCACGAGTCTTGGTTGAAGATGTCGACCATGGTCGACACCAAGGCCCCGGTGCTCGTGCCGGACATTAGGGTGAACCGCGGATCGGCGGAGTTGAACGAACACTCTGGATCGGCGAGACAGCCTTCGATCATGGTGAGCATGCGCCACACGGCGCCGGCGCTGAAGATCCCGGTAGGGCCACCGCCCTTGACGACCAACCCCAGGGTGAGGCCGCGACGCCTCCGCGCCCACTTACGGTTGGCCAGGTAGGCACTGGCTTCGCGGAACCCTTGGCGGGCGCCGGCGGTGATGCTCGAGTGCCACACGGCACCTTCACCAAGCAGCTCGGCCAGCTCGGTGGCGGCGCGCAGCAGCGACTCGACGAAGCGGATTCGATCGGCGTGGTACTTGACGACCTGCCAATCGAGGTGACCACCGTCCCCGCCACAAATCGATCCTGCCGGGCCGACCAATGCGGGTTGCACCTGTTTCAGCAGATCGTCTCGCAAGGACCGAACCGGAGCGCTGTGTCGGGCAGCCTGCGTGACGTCGAGCTGCACGGCGCTGGCCTGGGCCACGTCGAGCTGGGCAACCTCGCCCTGGACAGCGTCAGGCGAGCCGGCGGCGGAGGAGCCCGCTGATCCCATGGGATCCGGCCGCCCGGTCTCCTTGAGGATCTCGGTAACCAGCATCAGGAACGGATTGAGCTGGTCGGATGCGAAGGCCTCGAGCCACGCCTCCACTGCGCCATCGGAGGGATCAACCCCCGGACCTTGATTGAAGTAACCGCCCACCACCGCCTGGAACACCACCCGAGACGCCAGCTCGCGGCTGATGGCCTCGTCGGTCAACGCCGGATCCTGAGTGCTGTCGAGGGCCCCCTCGTTGAAGAGGCGCAAGATGGCATCGGTTTTGGCGGCGCAGCCGGCGAAGGCGCAGATGGTGATGACCAGAGCAAGCCTTCGGTACGGCGAGGCTTTCGACCTGGAATCCACGGAGGCCATCACACCGCAGACCCCGCCGGGACGCCAGGGCGAAGGTGGGTCAGGTCCGCCGGGGCGAGGAGCACAAGGTCCAGACCTCGGTTTCATCTTCGGCCTAGCCGCAAGCTCCAGAAGCGCCAAAGATGACAGTAGGAGTAGCCAACGTGAAGTACGGCAGGACGGTCACACTCATCAGCGCACTCGGTCTGGGGTGCACATCGCTCATCTTGGGTTGCCCTGGGGACGTCAGCGAAGGCGCCGGCGGCACCGGTGTGGGTGCTGCCGCAGGCCATAGCGGAACCGGTGGGGCCGGCACCGGCGGCACCGGCACCGGCGGCACCGCCACCGGCGGGAGCGTCAACTCGGGCGATTGTGACGATTCCAGCGACTGCGGTGGCGAGGATTGCATCGAGCTCGCACCTGGAGGGTTCCGCATCTGCGCGAGCTCCCCGCCGGAGGCTACCGAGTGCGTGAGCCAGCCTCCCATGGACGACGAGTGCTGCACCACCGCCGATTGCGCAGAGGGCGCCTGCTACGATTTCGCGACGCTGCCCTATTGCGGCGGGCCACAGCCAGCGTCCTACAACCTATGCGTGGTGGACTTGTGCAGCGGCGATGGCGACTGCCCGTCGACGCCACA
>JAUVCD010000750.1 GCA_030590865.1 Myxococcales bacterium
CTAGGCTGATGGCGACCAAGTCGAGAGTCTCTACCTGCGTCTGCCAACGAGGACCGTCATGAACCGATGGGCTTACTGCCTTCTCACTGTCTTGCTTCTCTCCGCTGCCCCGCTCGCGGCGGGCTGCAGCGATGAATCGTCGGGCGCCAATCTCGGCGGAGCCGGCGGCACCGGTGGTGACGGAGGAACCGGAGGGCTTGGCGGCCACGGTGGCTGGGAGCCTCGCTTTGAGCTTCTTGTCCAAGCCCTGCAGCTCGATTTGGGCGTTAGCGACGCCTATGGCGTATCGGTGGCGGTGATGGAGGATCGAGTGGTCACCTTCGCGGCAGCCTTCGGCAGCAAGGACCCAGATGGACTCGAGCCGTTGCTTCCCTCGACGCTGATGCAGATAGGCTCGACCACCAAGCAGATGACCACGGTGGCGCTGCTGCAGAAGGTGGAGGCTGGGCTCGTCTCGCTCGATGACAACCTC
The DNA here is from genome assembly GCA_030590865.1 of Myxococcales bacterium. GTDB lineage: Bacteria > Myxococcota_A > Polyangia > Polyangiales > Polyangiaceae > JAPYTK01. The sequence continues at coordinate 473 of JAUVCD010000750.1, forward strand.
ACCGAGACGCTACCTAATCTCGAATTCGCCATCGACGCGAGCTGGAGCGATCAAGTCTTGCTTCGCCACCTGTTGAGCCATCAAGGGGGATTCTATGACTATACGCCCTGGGACACGACGGCCAGCGACGATGATCTGGCCAACCGTGCCTATGGGTATTTCGGTGATGAAGTTTATCTGATGAATCCCCCTGGGGCGTTCTGGAACTATTCGAATCCGAACTTCATCATTGCTGGCTTGGTCACCCAGGAGTTCGACACGCGGATGTGGCCGGACATCATGCTCGAAGACCTGTATCAGCCCCTCGGTATGGTTCGGACCTTTTTGCGGAAGACCGAGGTCGAGGAGGATGGCGACTACGCTCTGTCCTATGGCATGGGTGTGGATGATCTCTCCAGCGGTCAGCTAGGTCCGACGGCCATGGGCGACGTGCCCGATCCGGCGTTCTCTCGCCCGGCAGGGCTAGCCTGGACCACACCGACCCAGATGATGGCCTGGGCCGACTTCGTCATGAACGGCGATACGACCGTGTTGTCGGATGGGTTGCGCAGCGAAATCACAGCAGAGCATGTCGACACGCTCTATCCCCCTGGCATCATGGACTACGGCTACGGGATGTTTGTCCAGCGAGGCTACCTCACCGACGATGAGATCTATTACGAGGTTCCGGTGTGGCAGCACGCTGGCAATACCCTCTCGTTTACCAATGAGCTGTATATGTTGCCTGAGCAGGGGTTTGCTGTGGTGATCACCGCCAGCAGCTACGGGACAGATTTCTCGCATAGTCTCGATGTGGCCATTACCACGCTAGTGGACCTGCCCGAGCCCTCGCCAACACCCGAGATTGTCGTCGACTCGACCACCTTTCATCGCCATGTAGGGGACTATCACGACCCGTACAATGTCGGCGATGTCATCGTCACCCAAGAGGGTAGCGTTCTCTACATCGAGATGCCGACGCTCGAGCAAGCTGGATATCAGGTCTCGTCGGTGCTGATGCCGATCTCTAGCGATATGTTCATCGTCACCATTGATGGGCAGCAGCACGACATCACGTTCGTCCCCACCGAGCCGAGCGGAGACTCGGAGTACATTCGCAACCGCGTCTTCGTCGTCACGCGAGTGGCCCAGGCGCCCAATGGCCAGGCTGTCAGTCAACCTACGGGTGAGGCGATAGGCCGGTGGCTCAATAGACCTGCGAAGCATGCGCCAGGTCCGCGGTTGGGGCCGGCCCGAGTGGGGCGGTGAGTCGATTGTAGTGACGGTTTCGTCTCGGTTGGCGCAGGTGCCCTAGGTGGCCGTGTCGCCTCTGCGCTATGCTGGCTCGATGCACCGACGTGCGCCTGTCGCCTTTCTCGGATGCTGGCTTGCCTGCAGTGCATGCTCGAGTCAGCCGGACGAGCCTGCGCCGGAGCCGCAGCCAGGGCACTGCTCGGTCCACGAGGTGGCTCTGAGTGACGGAAGCTGCCTGTTCGCAGGCATGACGCCCGAGGACTGCGCCGCCGGGTTTGTTCATGACGGTGCTTTGGGCTGTGAGCCCGTACTGCCGGTCGAGGCCTGCCCGTTTGGGCAGCTGGCGGCGGTGGGCGAGACCATCTGTCGAGAGGTTGCGCCTTGTGGTGACGGAACCTGGGGGGACATTCCCGTCGAGGCGAGCACCCAGCACGTCGATGGTGGTTACCCGGGAGGCGACAGCGATGGCAGCTCAGCACGGCCCTGGACGACCATCGGCGCGGGTGTTGCTGCGGCTGCGCCTGGGGCGATCATCGCAGTGGCAGAGGGAAGCTACGTTGAGGATGTGAGCATCGCAGGCAAGGCGGTGCGTTTGTGGGGACGTTGCCCGAGCCTCGTCGAGGTGGTGGGCACTGGACAGCAACCCGCGGCGATCCTCATCACCACCGCGGCGCCTGGTACCGAGGTGCGCAACCTGGCCATCACCGGCGCGGGAGCCGGCGTGGCGCAGACCGACTCGGTGGACGTCGTGCTGGAGGCGCTTTGGATCCACGACCTGGGCTTTCGCGGCGTGGTCGTGCAAGCGACGCAAGCCCCAACCCGTGTGCGCCTGGCCGGGTCCTTGGTTGAACGGAACCAGGAGATGGGCGTCTATCTGGCTGGTGGGCAGATCACCATCGAGTCTTGCGTCGTGAGGGATACGGCGACCTACCCTCCAGACGTCACGGGCCACGGTTACGGTTATGGCATCGGTATCCACGATCACCCGATCACCGGTGACCGCGCGGAAGCCCTCATCCGAAGCTGCGTGGTCGAATGGAACCACGATCAAGGGGTGCTCGTCGCCGGGTCCGACGTCACCATCGAGGCCAGCGTCATACGGGATACGCAGCCTGACGATTACGGGGGTTTCGGGCAGGGCGTCAGCATCATCGATGGCAGGTTCGCCGCTCAGCGGGCCAATGTGACCCTGCGCGGCTGCGTGGTAGAGCGGAACCAGAAGGGCGGTGTGCTCATCGGTGGCTCGGACGTGGTCATCGAGGCAACCACCATCCGCCACAGCCAGCCTAACGCACAGGGCGCCTACGGTGGAGGCGTTGCGGTCCAAGACGATCCTGCGACGGGTCACCGTGGGATGTTGACCTTGGTGAGATCGGTCGTGCAGCAGAACCACCGCACGGGCTTGTTCGTGGGCGGCTCGGACGCCGTGGTGGAGAGCAGCCTGGTGCGCGATACGCTACCGACGCCCGCTGGGTTCTTCGGCGACGGCGTGACGGTCGTGAATCGTGGGGAGACTGGGTCTGAGGGCAATCTCGTCATGAGGGACTCGCGGATCGAGCACAATTCGCGCGCCGGGCTGGCGGTTTTCGGAGCCAATGCGGCACTGGCGGGCAGCGCCGTGAGCTGCAACGCCTTCGAGCTGACCACCGATGTGGCGCTCGGCCTGCCGGCGACGCTCCAGGACGACGGCGGCAACGTCTGTGGCTGCCCCCAGCCAGACGATTCGTGCCATGCGGTGAGCCCAGGGCTGGAGCCACCGGAGCCGCTCTAGCTGCGGGACCTAGCGGTCATCCTGCGTGCTGCCGAGGCCCGGCCGCCGGCACCGTGCCGCTTTGGGTGAACGTCGTTCCCAGTAGCGGAAGCGTTTCGTTGCATTAAGATGCTGACGCAGCCACAGGCGCCAAGGGGCGCGGGGGAGGCCAGAAAACGCAGGCTCGTCTTGCGACCTTCATCCACTAACCAGGATCTTCCGTGCCCAACGCATATATCTCCGGAACAGGCTTCTACGCGCCACCCAAGGTGGTGACCAACGACGATCTCCGAACCGAATACGGCATCGACACGACCGACGACTGGATCGTCCAGCGCACCGGCATCACCGAGCGACGATTCGCCGAGGCGGGGGTCAACAACTCGGACTTGGCGGTGCGTGCAGCCGAAGAGGCGATTGAACGCGCCGGAATTTCCAAGACCGACGTCGACATGATCCTGTTCGCGACGTTGTCACCGGATGCGGCTTTTCCAGGGACTGGAGTCTATCTGCAAGAGAAGCTCGGGATGTGTGACCTGGGCCACTTCGTGCCGGCCCTCGATATTCGCAACCAGTGCTCGGGGTTCTTATATGGCCTGGCGACGGCGGCGAGCATGGTCGAGTCGGGCCGCATCAAGAACGTGCTGCTGGTGGGCTCGGAGGTGCACTCGGCTGCGATGGACATGACGACCCGCGGGCGCGGCATATGCTCGCTCTTCGGCGATGCGGCCGGCGCGGTGATCGTGAGCGCCACCGAGGAAGATCGGGGCCTGCGGGGCTGGTATCTCGGTGCCGACGGGCGCCACG
>JAUVCD010000260.1 GCA_030590865.1 Myxococcales bacterium
GGAGCGGTCCCGGCATCGCGGCAGGTGATGTGGACGGCGCTGGCGCCGCCGAGGTGGTGCACCTGGACACCAACAATCAAGTGGTGCTGCGGGATGGCACGACCGGTGCGATCGAAGGCACCCTCGGTCCCTTCGCTGTCCCCCAAGGCGCGTCCCGCTGGGCGCACCTACAAATCGTCGACCTGAGGGGCGCAGGTGATCAGGACCTGATCCTCCAGGCCGATCCACTGCCCTTCCGTTGGCTGAAGGCGATTCGCGTCGATACTGGCGATACCCTGTGGGACTTCTCCGACTATCGGGGCTGCAATCACGGCGGCTTCCGGGCGGCAGATCTCGATGGCGATGGTCTGGACGAGGTGGCAGGCGCCGTCATGGTCGACGACGATGGCCAACGGTGGAACAGCTGGGATTACCGCGATATCACCGGTCACCTCGACTCGGTCTTCATGTTCGACCTGCGGCCGTCGGCAGCGGGGCTCGAAGTCATCATGCTGGAAGAGAGTCACATCGGCGACGACCGCACGGCGGTGTTCAATGCCCAAGAGGTCTTCTGGTACGCCGGTCGGGATGGCCACGAGCCACAAAACGCTGCCATTGGGAAATTCGATCCCAGCCGCGAGGGTCTCCAGGTGTGGAACCGCAGCCGTTTCACCGATGCCCAGCGGCCCTGGGTCCTCGATCAGGACGGCACGGTGATCGCCGAGTGGGTGATGAACGACGTCAAGCCGAGCGACTGGTCCACCGCTGGCATCGAGCAGATCTACGCAATCGACTGGGATGGCGGCGACCGGCAGTACCTCGGTGCCAAGGAACGGCACACCAATGGGAAGATCGCCTTGCTGAACGCCATGACCGGCGAGTTCGTCCAGGTTTGGGAGGAGCAGGCCGATCGTATCTATGTGGTCGATGTGTCAGGTGACGCGCGCGAGGAAATCGTGGTGGTCAACGATACGGCGCGGGAGGTGCGCGTCTACTGCAACGACGACGCTAATCCGAACGCGCCCAAGCCCCGTCTCTGGGCCGAGAGTTACTACCGGCGCCAGAAGATCAACTACAACTACTATTCGCCCTAGCCCGGCGGGTCGCGGCCCAGCAGGTCGCGCCCCAGCACGTAGCGGTACCGGGGCGCTGGGTCTGAGCGAGCCCGACTCACGGGAAGCTGGGACAGTGGTCGGCGTTCACCTGGTCGCAGCGGAAGTCGGCTTCGGCGATGCAGCTGGGTGACCAGCCGGCGCCCTCGCTACAGCATTCGTAGTTGCCCCCGTTGCAAACTTCTTAGCCGCAGCCCCTTCGCTCATCGTCGTCAGTCGCTGCTCTCGTAGGACTGGGTGAGATCGACCTGCACCTCCGGTGGACGACCGTCCTGCTGGTGAATACCCAGCGAGAGGCTGCCCGTCTTCTCGTATGAGCCAAGGGTGACCCCATCCAGGCTGATACGGGGCGGACCATCATCTCGTACCACCACGAAGAAGCGGCGTTTCGCCGTGAGCATGATGGGCTGGGCGTCGGCAGGGGATTGCAACATGTTCCCCCGGAGGCTGACCTTGACCGGGATCTGATCGCCCTTCTGCACTTCGATGACCATGGGAAGGTGGGCCATGGTCTGTTCGGTCAGCTCGGTGAAGCGGACCGGTTTGACGGTGGGCATTGCCGCCGTGCAGGCGACTAGCCAGACCGCGCATAAGGCGACCAGGACGGTGCTCTTGGAATGGGACATGGTTGAGGCTCTTTTCTACTACGTGCGTAGTAATTCGGGTTGTGGGTTTGAATGGCCACGTCAGTGTCGCGGTCATGACAACGGCTAGGCGTTGTTGCCCACGACCATCGTCAGAATGGACTGGGCCGTGACGAGGAAGAGCAACAAGCGCAAGAGGGGCGCGCCCCAGCGGGTCTGTCTGTTGTTGCCGGCAGGTGCCGGTGCGATCAGCCGCTCGACCCTGGAGACGAGGCGTGGCTTGGATTCGCCGGCGAAGATGGCATGCCCTGTCCGGGGGCCATCGGCCTGGACTTGGAGCAGCCCGCCGATGGTCACCAGGGCAGAGGCCAGATCGATCTGCTCGACCTTCCTGATCGCCTCGTCGTCTGCCGCGAGCTCACAGTCGTCGGCCACTTTGCAGGCGAGGAAGCGGATGCCAGGTACGAACCAGAAGACGCTGGCGAGCAGCTCGACGACGCCGCGGATGGCGAGATGATGGTGCGCCACGTGGGCGAGCTCGTGCTGTAGCACCGCTTCTCGCTCGTGGTCCGTCATCGCTTCGAAGGCGCGGGCGGGAAAACAGACGTAGGGGCGGAGCAGGCCGGCCGTGTAGGGCACCGCTGGCGTGCCGCTGTTCTCGGCGGTGCTCGAAGTGATGAGGACGTCGACGCTCCGCCAGCCGACGGGGCAGCGTCGCCAGAGCCTGCCCGCTCGTACAATCCTGCGGTGCTCCATCACGAACCGGGCCGCGGAAACCAACAGACGCCACAGACGATAACCGGACACACCGAGCAATAGGGCGACCAGGCTCGCGGCACACCAGGTCGCTAGCCGGTCGCAGCCGAGTGCCGCCAGATCGCCAAACGAGAGACCGTATTGCGAGCTGGCGGTATTGGCGGTCATCAGCGCTTCGAGCCTTAGGCCGAAGGGGGGCGTCCCGCCGAGGCCGATCTTCAGGCTGCCTGAGTCGCGGACGACGCCAGCAAGATGAGCCCAGAGGAACGAATCGCTGGGGATCCCTCGGAGTACGTCCCAGAGCAGCTTGCCGAAGGGGAGCAGCAGGAACGCGAGTCTGAGGCGCCCAGGGGGGACCCGAAGGATCCGCACCATGGCCAGGACGATGCCGAGGGCCAAGGCGAAGGGGAGGATCGCGTTGACCAAGAGGTTGAGCGTCGTCGGAACGAGCTGGCTCATGGCTTTCGCTCCTCGAGCTGAGCGTCGATGGCCTGGCGAAGCGCGACCAGCTCATCCTTCGACAGATCTTCTTGTTCGACCAGCGCGACCAGGGGTTGCAAACGATCGCCGCGAAACAGCGCGCGGTGCACGCGGGCGAGCACCCCCTGCTTCACCTTCGGTGCCCGCTGGTTGACCGAATAGAGATGGCGGCGCGACTCCTTCTGACGAGTGACGAGCCCCTTGTCGTAGAGTCGCTTGAGCACCGTCATGACGGTCGTATAGGCCAGCTCGGAGCCCTCTTGCTCGAGCCGCTGCCGGATCTCAGCGACCGATTGGGGCTGTCGGCCATCGAGCAGGCCGAGCACGCGCATTTCCAGGGGACCGAGCGCCGGTACGAACACCGTCTCTAATTACTACGCACGTAGTTGGTGTCAAGTGTCGATGTCAGGCGGCCCACCCCAGTCATCGTCCGCCGCGCCGTCTTCGGTCGTCTCTGTCGCTGTCGGCTGTTCGAGAGCCTCGAGCCGCGCCTGCTCGGCCGCAGCACGTTGCTCGGCAGCTTGACGATCTTCTTCGGCGAGTCGCAGGTCGGCATCGGCCAGCACTCTCCTGTGCTCTGCGATGATGCCCTTGCACTTGGTGCGAGCGATGAAGAAGAGCATCGCGCCGAGCCCGGCGTAGAGAAATGAGGTGACGACACTGGCGATGGGGGCCACCCCCGGATCAGGCTCGGCGAGAGCCGTTGCAGCCAGTATGGCGTAAGCGGGAGACGGGGCGGCGACTGCCATGGAGGCGCCGAAGGGGGAAGAGCTGCGGGACAATACGCCGGTGATTGCCGCCAGGATCCAGGGTCCCAGGGTGATGAAGAACAGCATCACCAGGAGCAGCACCCGAGGCACGGTGGTCGATGTCGAGCGGGCGCGAAGCAGGGCCGTCAGGCCGATGACGAAGGTCGAGAAGCCCGCCGCATAGGCGGAGAACATGATCACCTGCTCGGCCTGCACCGCGGCGCGCGTCGTCCCTGCCAGCTGGATGTAGATCACCCCTGCCAGGCACAGCAGGCCGATCGCACCCAGGCCGACCAGCAGCTGCAGGCCCGCAGCGCGCATCACGCCGGGGCCGAGGGCGCGCCGCAGAGCGCCGCTTGTAGCCAACATCTTGTCGACCCGTCTGGACGGGCCGATCGATTCACCACCGAACAAGAAGGCGCAGAAGATGATGAAGCAAACGTAGAAGCTCACTCCGGCGATGAGCGCCCCGGCGCGGTCCGCCGCGCCGATGGCAAACAGCGGGATGGTGGCTGTTGCCGCCAAGACCACCGACGTGGCCAAGAACCACTTCTTGAGTCCGTAGGACCGGTCATCGGTCACACTGGTGAGGTTGGACCGCGTCACTTCGTAGAGCAGCCATGCCGGCAGGCCGATCCCGGCGGTCGGGATCGCCACCAGGTAGACGAGATACTCGACCCCGAAGGGCACCCGGCCGTAGGCGGTAGGAAGCCACACCGGCGGCCCCTCGGGGATGACGTCCCAGAGTTGGTGGGCCAAGGCGGAGAGGGCGACACCAAAGGTGACGTAAGAGAAGACCGAAAGAGGAATGGCCACCAAGAGGGTGACCAAGAGCGCGCCGCGCAGGCTCGCCATCTTCGAGCTGATGGCCAATCCGAAGGCCACGCCCAACAGAGCGATCAGGAACAAGAAGATGAAGGCGACCAGCACCTCGATGGGCGTGATGCCACCGAAGAGAAAGGGCAATGCGCCGACTGGAGCGAGCATCACGATGTACATCGCGATGGCGCTATAGGCGGACATGAACTTGCCGCGCGCTACCTCGGCCGGCCGCATGCCGGTCAGCAGTACCGCCTCCCAGGTCTGACCCTCTCGCTCCGAAGCGATGCTGTTGGCCGCCAGCGCTGGCCCCACCAGGGTGACCACGAAAAAGGCTAGCGAGAAGAACGTGTGGAAGAGGATGGTTCCCGCTTCGGCAGGGCTCGACGTGCCGGTCAATATCCCGCCCAAAGCGGACATGAGCAAGGTGACCAGCACGGTGAGCACCATCAGGATGATGGGGGTGCGCAACATCCGCGCGCTCTGCCGCATCTCCCGGATCCACAACGGGTTGGGCTCGGCGCGCCAGCGGTCCACGCGGTAGCGCACCTGATCGCCCAGGCGGCGGGACCGGGGCCCCCGCGGGGTCTCGATGCCAGTCTGGACGCTCATGGCTTCGCCCTCTGGCTAGCCGAATGTCGGGTGGCCTCCAGGAAGATGCGCTCCAGCTCGTTGCGCTCTTGCTCCACGCCGACCACGCCGATGTTGCGGCTCACCAAATGGGAGACGATCTGGGCGACCTTGTCGTCCCCGCCGATGTAGCCCACCTGGACTACCGGACCCACCACCTGGACATCGAGGATCCCTGGGCCACCCTGAATGGAGTAGGCGGCAGCGCCTGGATCACCAAGCACCCGCAGCTTCAGTCCCTGTCGTTGGGGCTGGGGGGGGCCGGGTGGCGGTACCGGTACGATGGCCTGGACGGGTGCAGTTCCCGCCGCTGCGCCTGGGGCGAAGCCTGGCGGAGCCTGCCATTGGGCGACACCATCCTGGGGCGCCGGCTCGTGGCCGTGGGCCTGCGCCGCTTGTTGGGCGGCGAGGCGATCGGAGATCTCGTTGATCGGGCCGGCTACGATCATCCGGCCCTGCTCGATGATCCCCACCGAGGTACAGACGTCGCTCAGCTCGGAGAGGATGTGAGACGACAGCAGGATGGTCTTGCCGAGAGACTGCAGGTCCAGGAGCAGATCGCGGATCTCGATGCGCGCTCGCGGATCGAGATCGCTGGCTGGCTCATCGAGGATCAGGACCTTGGGGTCGTGCAGCAGGATGCGGGCAAGTCCCAGGCGCTGCTTCTGGCCTTTGGACAAGGTCACGACGAGCTGGTCCTGCAGGTTGCCGATGTCGGTCAGCTCCAGCACCGCACCGACGACCCCCAAGGATGGGACGCGGTAGGCATCGGCGAAGAACTCGAGGTACTCCCGCACCGTGATCCGCTCGTAAACGCCGGCGTGGTCGGGCATATAGCCGACCAGCTTGCGGACCTGTTCGGGCTCCATGGTGACATCGATGCCATCGATCTCGACGCGCCCCGCCATGGGCTCGAGCAAGGTCGCCATGATCCGAATGGTGGTGGTCTTGCCGGCGCCGTTGGGTCCGATGAACCCGAAGATCTCTCCTTGGTGTACGTCGAAGGCGACGTCGTGAAGCACCTCTTTGTTGCCGTAGCGGTGCCACAGGTGGCGAGCCCGGATGGCCGGATAGGCCTCAGCAGTGGCGACGTCGTTCACGGCCGACCTCCGTAACCCACCACCCGCACCAGCAACCGGTCGCTGTCGAGGGCGAGCCCCGAGTCGCGGCTCTTGCCCTCCCCTCCGTCGACCTGGGCCAGCAGCGTGGGCACTGCCGGCGGAAACCAGTCCCGGGGACTGTTCAGCGTGTCAGCGACGGCCATCCAGGCGCCGCTCAGACCGGCGGCGGCCTCGTCCAGCTCTGCGGTTGCCCCATAGACGTTGAAGTCCATCAGCGGCAGACCTCCTGGCGTCGTGGCGGTGCGGCTCACCGTCATCATGGTCAAGGGCATGAACGTCTTGCTCGACACGCTGCCGCCATCGTCCAGCGAGTCTAGGAAGAGGCCGCCCATGCCCGGTTGGTAGAGCACCAGCCCAAGCAGCCTGCGGCCGGTGCGGTTGGCGACCAGTGTCTCATCCGGTCCCTTGCGCACCAGGGCGATCCCATCGCCCAGGGTGGCGTAGCCGTCCTCGCGGACGACCAGCGTTTCCCAGGGTCTCAGCTGCAGATCGACCAGTCTGAGGCCGTCGCGGTCGACCACCACGTGGTCCTTCGTCTCGTCGTTGTGGCTCATCATCTCGGTGCCCAAGATCGACGAAGCGCTGCCGGCACGGATGGTGAGCTCCCGAGCGTTGGGGACGAAGAAGCCGCGCCACCGACGGGCGGTGCCGGTCTTCATGCCCCCGCCGAGTTCGACGACCGTCAAGTGCCGCGATTTTCCGGTACAGCCTTTGGCCGCGACTCCGATGGCGACCACCGCCGCGAAGGTGGCGGCGGACATGATGGGCAAGACGAATAGGGCCCGTAGCGGCCGGTGCTTGCTGCGCCAATAGGTGAAGTTCACCGGGGCGCTGAAGATTGAGTAGACGCACAACAGCAGCGCCGCGAGCACGATGGCCCAGCGGACACTCTCGTTGGGATCGAGCTGGCGGCGCACATCGCTGGCCGCGGTGTGAGGCGCGCCGTGACGAAAAAGCACGCCGGCTAGTCGCTCGTTGGCTCGCCGCAGCAGGTCGATCATACGGGTGTGCACCCAAACCGAATCGACCGCCGGCTTGGTTTGGGGGTCGAAGGCGAGCAGGTGGACCTCACCGAGCCCGTAAGGCGCGCTCGAGCCGTAGGCCGAAGGCTGCAAATTGCCACCGCCATAGCCGCTGAGCAGCTCAGAGATCGCCGGCTCAGGCGACGAGCTGCGGGGCTGGGGCTTGGCCGCGTGGGGGACCGACGGCGTGATGTGGCTGGGCGGCACCGACAGCACCAGCTCTTTCACGGTGACCAATCCCACCGTCGTGAGCTGCACGTCCCCGCCGACGAAGGCGCCTAGGGTCGGGTGCCGCATGTCCTCTGGCCTGGCGATGACCACCGCCAGCGTGCCGCCTTCCATCACGTAGCCCGCCAGTGCCTCGAGCTCGGTGGCCCCGAGGCGACTCAGCTCATCAGAGCGGATGAGCACCGCTGCTGCTCGCGAGTAGCCGGCTGCCCGGTGCGGCAGCACCGGATCTCCGGTGACCGGATCGTAGGGCGGGGAGGCGACTTTGACGGTCGTCGGTGAGCCGCCGGTGGGCCAGCCGCGGAACTCGACGGCCCAGGGATCGTTGCGCGAGCCCACCGTCACGCCATCGAGAGCTGAGCCGAGGGCCGAAGCTTTGGCCACATCGACCAGCACCGTGTTGTTGACGCTCGACCGGGTGAGGGCTTGTTCGAGGATGACCTTGCCCGCCGCATTGAGCACCCGAACCAGAGGCTCGTTGTACTCGCCCACCCGCAGGGGCAGCTGCAGGCTGACGGTGGCGCCGACACCCACTGAGAAGGGCGCTCGACTGCGACTGGCGCTGCCGCTCATCGGTGTCATCGCGCTGGAGATGAACACGGTGCCCGCGACCGGGGCCTTGCCGCGGTTGGTGATGCGCACCAAGGCTTCGGCCCAGCCGCCTTGGGGGATGGAGGGCTCGCCAAACAGCGGCGTCGCCATAATCTCCAGTGTCTTGGCCTCAGGGGCCCACTTGCCCTGCTCTTCACCAGCCGGCGCGCCCGGCTCTTGGGCATGGCCGTCCCGGGCCGTCGCCGTCAGGGCAACCGCCACACAGGTGATCCAGAACAGTCGGCGCGCGACCCCGCTCATGCCCGTGCTCGTTCGACCTCCGCGGGCCGCGCCGGGACGTGATCGATCAGCGCCTCGGTGATTTGGTCGGTGCTGATGCCGTCCGCTTCGCCTTCGAAGGATCGGATCATCCGGTGCCGCAGCACCGGCTTGGCGACTCGCTGAATGTCGGCAAAGGCCACATGGGCGCGGCCCTCTAACAAGGCTGCCGCTTTGGCCGCCAGCACGAGCGACTGGGCACCACGCACTCCGGCACCATAGCGGAGTGCTCGCCGGACGAGATCCGGCGCGGCCTCCGCATCGGGCACGCTGGCTCCCACCAAGCGCGCTGCATAGCGCAGCAGGGGCTCGGCCACCGCAACGTCGCGGCACAGGGAGCGTAGCTCGAGCACCTCGGATCGAGACAGGACAGGCTCGGGCGGAGGCTTGTCGTGGCCGGTGGTGCGTACCAAGATCTCGGTGAGCTCGTCTTCCGTTGGGTTGGGCACCATCACCTTGAGCAAGAAGCGGTCGAGCTGGGCTTCAGGCAGCGGGTAGGTGCCCTCCATTTCGATGGGGTTCTCGGTCGCCAGGACGAAGAAGGGCTCTTCCATGGCGTGGCGCTTGCCCGCGATGGTGCAGGCGTGTTCCTGCATGGCTTCGAGCAGCGAGCTCTGAGTCTTGGGCGTGGCACGGTTGATCTCGTCAGCCAAGATCACCTGCCCAAAAATAGGACCTTTGTGGAGCGCGAAGCTGCGCTGGCCCGCGTCGTCACTCACCAAGATGTTGGTGCCCGTCACGTCGCTCGGCATGAGATCCGGCGTGAACTGGATGCGCGAGAACTGCAGATCGAGGCACTCGGACAAGGTCCTCACCAGCAGTGTCTTGCCGAGCCCGGGAGCGCCTTCGAGCAGGACGTGGCCGTTGGCAATCATGCCCCACAGCGTTTGTTCGACCACGGCGTGTTGGCCCACGATGACCTCGCCAATGGCTCGCTTGAGCCTGGCACTGGTCTCGCCAGCAACCTGGAGCTGCGCTTCGAAATCCGCCATCGAAGCGTTCTTAGCGCGGTTCGCAGGTGGCGGCACTAGGCTAGAGCCCATCGGACGATGTGCTCCGGCTAGTGCACCTGCTCCTGGGGGCCGCTGTCGCGGGTCATCTCAGCGGTCCGGCTTGAATTTCGAGGCTGCCTTCGTCTCGGGCTGGGACTGTGCTTGGTCCCGCAGGTCGGCCAGCAAGCTCGGCTCTGCCGCTCGCTGTATGGCGACCACGTAGCGGCCCGACGTCTTGGCGAAGACCATTGCGCTGCCGCCGAACCGCATGCTCACTGGCAGGGCTGCTTTGCCAAATTTGGACCGACGTTGCCACCATCGAAGTGGCTTGGGACATTGTTGTAGGGCCAGCTCCCAAAATACTTAATGGCGGTCCTCTTTTTGTCTATGGCTGAAATGAGAACATGCGCCACCGGCCTGTCCACCGGCCAATCAAAGCTCCGATAGATGCCGCCTACATCGGGGGTGTACCACTCCCAGGACTGACAGAAAATGCCCCCATGATTGATACTATGCCAACAAGCCACCATGACCGCGCCGTCCGCGAAGCCGTTGCTGGTGGTGCTCCATGATTCTCCGTCAAGATGGTGCAATATGAAGCCCGCGGACGACGAATTGAAGGTGATCTCCAAGTCAGTCGTAATGGGCCAGTCGGCAAGCACCTCTGCCCGCAAGCTGTCATTGGCATGGTCTCCCCCAATGGGGCCACTGTAGGCAACGATATCGGAAATATCTATCTCGTCACATACCCCGCAGACCGTGGATTGGCAGGGTAGGCAGACCTGCTGGTCGCTGCAGGTGTGATCGTTGAGGTCGCATGGGCCGCAACTCCCCCCGCAGCCATCGTCGCCGCAGTCCTTGCCGGCACAGTCAGGTTGGCACGTGCACAGTCCGCCAAGGCAAAGCTGTTGGGAGCCGGTGCAGGTGCCGCAGCTTCCTGCGCAGCCATCGTCGCCGCAGTCTTTCTCTGAGCAGTCTGGTGCGCATTCAGTCACGCAGAGGCCAGTCGAGCAGCCTTGGGCGCACTCGGTCGCGAGCTCCCAGGCCGAGCCTGTGCCGCTACACATGATGACGGCGTTTCCGTCACAGTCCCTTTCGTGAGGCACACAAACCTGGTCATCCAGGGCGACCGGCCCATGGGTGCCGATGACGCCCATCACGTCACAGCCGCCACCGAGCAAGCCGACCAGTAGGATCGGGGGTAGCAAGGCGAACGACAACCGGTTCATACGAACCTCCTTGGGGATCGCTGGTGCCCTCAGCCGCTGAAGATGCGAGGTCACCGAGTGACGCTCAGACTCCCCTTGGGCAAACGCAACCGGCATGCCAACAGGTGGGGCGGCCCTACGTGTCCGGAATTGCGGCGCAAATGGATCAGACTCCAGGCCTCGGCCGGACCGATGGATCGGTGCTGCCCCTGGGCAGCATTTCACTGCATGGTCAACTGGCTGGTCTGCGGTCGATCCACAAGATGGGTATTTGTCAAGGCGTGGTGTGTAATATTCTTGACACAAATCATCAAGGGCGACACAACGGCGCCACGATGGCTGAGATCGTTACACGAGCCGCAGGCACGGCGAGGGTTGACCATGTGCTGGAGCGGTGAAGCGAGCGCAGCAGTCGCGGTCCTGGGACTCTCGAGCGCCTACTTCCTGAAGCGCAAGGGCGAGCCCAAGGAGATCTATCTGCCCACGGCTTACTTCGTGCTCATGGAGGGGTTGCAAGCCGTCACCTACCTCGTCGTCGACCAGTGCGGCAACCCGACCAACGCCCTCCTGACGCGACTGGCCATCTTACATATCTCGTTCCAGCCGTTCTTCATCAACATGCTCGGGATGGAGTTCGTTGACGAGAAGGTGAAGAAGCGTATCCAGAAGCCCATCTATCTCATGTGCGGCGTGGTCGCGGCACTTTGTTTAGGGCGCTTGCTTCCGTTCTACGAGCAGCTCGGTCGTTGTGAGTTGGGTACGGCCATGTGCAGCCACACCCAAACTTGCGCCTATCGTGGCCAGTGGCACATCGGCTGGGAGATTCTGCTCAACGGGCTCAACGCGCAGTGGCGCTGGTACGTGGTGGCGGCCTTCCTCGTCCCGGTGCTCTACGGGTCTTGGAAATGGTCGGCGTACCATTACGTGGTGGGTCCGCTGCTCGCGAGCGTGACGACCACGGACGTGAACGAGCGCCCTGCCGTGTGGTGTTTGTTCAGCACGTGCATCATTGCGCTGCTCGTGAACACCCGGATACGCCGCTACGTTTACGTCAAACGCTGGCCCACTTGGGGGCCGATTCTGCGCTGGGGTCGGGGCGGACCTGAAAAAGCCAAGTCGAGCGTCTGAAGTTGGTCTTCAGCGCGGCTAGGCCGTTGGCGCCTTCCGGAAAGATCGGCCAACCTGCTGAGCTGTGCGCTGCCGTCGCTCTGGCTAGGGCTGGAAGTACCGTCCTACTTGCTCGCGATACTCTTCTGGAACCTCGCTACGCTCGACCCCACCGACCTCATCTGGCCCGACAACGCCCAGCTGACCGGTGCCCTGCTTGTTGGCCGTCTCGCCCGTGCGGCCCGGCGCGCGGCCCATCGATTTGCCTGGATTCGGGGCGCCAGGATTGATCGGCGTGTTGGCGTGGGAGCGCATCGAGTCGCCTTGTAGG
>JAUVCD010000682.1 GCA_030590865.1 Myxococcales bacterium
TTGTTGAGCGCCTTGACGATGACGTGGTGGCCGCAGCCCGGGCAGAACGCCAAAGGTCCGTGGGCATCGGTCAGATAGGTCTCGATCTTGGCGGCGCTCACAGCAGACCTCCGCGCTCGGCGATCTCGGTGGGTGACAGCAGCGTGGTGTCCATTTTGCCGACGCCGACGACCTCCACACCAGGCGGGGCGAGTCGCTCGAGCTCGAGGACGTATTGGCCCATGTTCAACTCGGGCACCACGACCTTCTTGATGCCCTTCATGGCCTCCATGATGGCCTTCTGCGGCACCGGCCAGAGGGTCTGCAAGACCAGCGAAGACACCTGCTTGCCCGCCTCCCGGGCAGTTCGCACAGCCACCGCCGCCGACCGGGAAATAATGCCATAGCTGACGACCAGGATCTCGGCGCCCGGCTCGAGGTCAGCCTTGACCAACGCCAAATCGTCGGCCGCGTTGTCGATCTTGGCAATGTAGTGGTCGATCATCTCCTGGATGACCTCGGGCTTGGTGGTCAGGTAACCGCGCCGGTCATGGGTCGAGGTCGTGTAGCGAGCCACATGATCGCCGCCCAAGTCTGAAATTGGGGGCGTCGCCGCCAGGCTGTCGAAGTCGTGAGGCAGGTACGCGGTCTGGCCTGCAGGCAGCCGTTTGCGCTCGACCAAGGGAGGCAGCTCGACCGACTCGAGATCGACGGACTCGCGGGTCACGCCGATCTCCTTGCTGGTGAGCAAGAACACGGGCGTCCGGTACTGCTCGGCGAAGTTGAAGGCTCGGTAGGTCAGCTCGTAGGCCTCTTCCACCGTAGCGGGACTGAGCGCGATGACCGGCATGCCGCCCGAGGTGACCCAGCGAATGAACTGGATGTCCCCTTCGGCACCTTTGGTCGCCGAACCGGTGGCCGGACCCTGGCGCTGGACGCTCACAATCACCATCGGAGTCTCGCCGATGATCGCCAGGCCGATGTTCTCACTGTAGAGGCTGATGCCCGGACCACTGGTGGAGGTGAGCGCCTTGCGACCCGCCATGGCGGCGCCGATACAGAAACCCATCGAGGCAATCTCATCCTCCGCCTGGATCACTGCCCCGCCCGCCGCTGGCACCAGCTCGATCATGTAGTGAAGAATGGAGGAAGCTGGCGTGATGGGGTAGCTGGCGCAGAAGTCGCATTTGGCCTTCATCGCGCCGCGAGCGATCGCCTCGTTACCCTCGATGAATTCGTATCCCATGGTCCTGTGAGCCCCCCGGCTTGAAACAAACCCCTGGGTTCCAAGAGTCCCAGGAGACAGCGTCGTTGGGCCGACGGACGGCACGTGGCGGGCAGGCCCGACACCACGTTGCGCGGCCCGCTTCCGCAGGTCGAGCAGCGCCTGTCGAGGGCGGCGACATTGGCACAGGAACGCTATGTTTACAACCGCTTGGAGCACCTATGGGCCGCTCTCATTGCGCCCCGAGGCCGCCGACACAAGCGTGGTGCTGCAGCGGTCACTTTGCTGGGGCGGTTGGCTGGGCTACTCGTAAGGGATGAGAGCTACCCTGGCGCTAGCGCTCGTCAGCTGTGCAACCTGTTGGGCTTGCGCTGCTCCGCCGCCACCACCGGTCACCCACATGCCAGCCCCACGGCACTGCCATCTCGCCTTGGCACAGGCGCAGGCTGGCGATTGTCTCACGGCCGGCGAGCACCTCGCCTATTGCCGAGGGGCAGAGGCACAGGACACCCGCGCGGCAACGCAACAGCTGTGCTCAGCGAAAGCCACCGCCGAGTCAGCGCCGCCGCCCACGACACCCGCGCCACCATCGACCCGGCCGCCGCTGGCTCGGCGGCCCGCCCCACCACCCATCGCGGCACCACCACTCGCAACACCGCCACCGATCAGCGCACCGCCTCCGCCACAACCGTCACCACCGCCGACCGTCACCCAGCCTTCGTCAGCCGTGCCGCCGCTACACGATCCCAAAGCCGGCCGCGCCTGCGATGAGGCCATCACCGCCGCGCAGCGTGGAAGCTGCGGCGTGGCCAGAGTGCAGCTGCTGAGCTGCCGAGGTGCCAAAGAGGCCACCGCTCAGGCGACTGTGGCCCGCCTCTGTCTCGCCGAAACCTGGTGAGCCTCAGCATTGGGCCAGCAGGCCGACAGTGACCGCACGGCTCGCTCGGCAGCTCGTCTTCCGCCCACCGGTCAGGCGACCGGGCCCTCAAATCCCGGGGGGCGTATACTTGGGCCTTGGCCAGCGTGGTCGGTAGGGCGGCCGTGGGGGTGGGGGCGGCGTTGCGGATGGCGCCGCGCTCTCCGCAGGCGTGGCTGACGCGGCTGAGCCAACCGGCTCGGCTTCCAGCCCGGCATCCGGCTCCGGCTCGGTGTCCAGCTCAGGCGTGGCGCTGGGCTCGACGGTCGGTGTCGAGCTCGGTGTGGGGATCGGCAGGGGCGGAGCGGCGGTGGGCGCCTCGGTCGCTGGCGGCCCGACGGTCACCGCCGGCGACTCTTGGGGCGAGCCAGCGTCAGCCGCCTGGGTCGGTTCGCGTTGGACCAGCGCTCGATCCCACACCACCGCAGCGATAGCGCCGATCAATACCGCCCCGATGGCGTAAGGCACCAGGCTCGACTGGTGACGGGACTGGGGGGGCAAGCGCCGAGTCGGCGGCTCGACGTCCTCAGCCATGCGCCGAGTTGGCGGCTCGACCTCGTCAGCCATGCGCCGAGTTGGCGGCTCGACCTCGCGGTGCGCCTCTCCCGATGGCCGGTCATCGGCGGACGATTCGGATGACTCGACCTCCCCCCAGTCGCTCGGCAGCTCAGGGCCGGTCACCGCCCCGCCCGCTGGCTCCGCGCCCCTGGTCCGACCTGGCGCCTGCGCCAACATCACCTGGGTTGCGCCATCTGAGTCCTCATCATCAACGTCTGCCTGTGGCTGCGCCGAAGGGGGCAGCGACGGGGGAGTCTCGGACTCTTCGTCCAGCGCCAGTCTTGCCAGCACCTCATCAGAAAATGGGTCAGCCCCACCAAGCGCGTCGTCGGCTCCAGGAACGCCCCAGGTAAGCTCCTCGGATAATTTCTCGGCGCCAGCATCGAGCGCCTCGTCATCCTCCGACGACGGCCCCTCTAATTCATACGCGGCAGTAGGCACCGGCGGCGCCTCGGCAGCGGCACGGTCATCGAGAGTGATGCCTGGCAACGAGGGCTCTCGATCCCGGGCCTCGGGAGGCGGCGCGATCTCAGCGGTCGACTCCTCATCGCTGGCGCCGCTCGCCGGTGACTCGATGGCCGCGGCCCCCGACACCAGCTGGCGGGCGGTCCGCTTTGGCCGGGGGACCGTCGGCGCCGGCGGCTCGCTATCCGTTCGGGCGCGCAGTGCTGCAAGGAGCTCACGCTCAGCGGCCCGCAGCTGAGGCGATTCAGGCCCTAGCGTGGGAACGTCGTCGACCGTCAAATCCAGCAGATCAGCCAGAGCTTCCACAGCGGCCGTCGGGGTCTGATAGCGCTCCGTCGAATTCGGCTCCAGGCAGCACATGAACCAGGCATCGAACTCTGGCGGCAGATAGATCCGCTGGTCGCCGGCGACCTTGGACGGTTTCTCACGAGGCTCCAGCGCGCTCTTCATGAGAATGTTGGTCAGGTCCGGGGCGCCCCAGTACTGAGTGACGTCCAGACCTGTGAGCAGCTCGTAGGTGATGAGCCCAAAGGGCCAAACGTCGGTGGCCGGTGACAGACCTCGGGTCACGGTGATGCCCACTTTGCTCGACGCCCTGCGCAAGCCGCGGCCCAACTGTTCGGGCGCGCAATAGGCGGGCGTACCCACTCGGGTTACCGATAGGTCCATGGCTGCTTCGAGAACCTTGGCGATGCCGAAGTCGACGAGCTTGGGCACCAGGACGCCGTGACTATCCGCGGTAAGCAGGATGTTACCCGGCTTGAGGTCCCGATGGATGATGCCAGCGGCGTGGGCATGCTCCAACCCCTCCGCCACTTGGGACATGAACCCCAGCGCCTCGTCCCAGGACACCGGCGCCTGCTCCTTGATGAAGGTCGTCAGCGTCTCACCCTCGAGCAGCTCCATGGCGATGAAGGGGTCCTCATCGTCCGTCAAGCCGGCATCGAGCACCTGGATCACGTTGGGATGAGCCCCCAGTCGCGCCAGGATGTTGCCTTCCTTCATGAAGCGAACCAGCGGCGTGGTGTCGTCGAGCATGGCCCCACGCAGCAGCTTGAGCGCTATCGGTGCGCCCGTCTCGAGATCAGTCGCCCGAAAGACACGCGCAAAACCGCCTTTCCCAAGATGGGCGTCGATACGGTAGCGACCGTCGATGACATCGCCGGTCGTGGCTTGTTCTCGGTGCACGCTCGTTGTCTTCTCAGAGACGGGGCAACGGTGCCATTATCGGGCCGCTGGGCCGAGGTGCAAAGGAAAGGGCGGTATGTCGCCCCCAACGTCTTCACCAGCCCCCTGGAGTATTGGGTCGCAAGCCCGGGAGTCGAACCCGATCGGGTCACCGCTCGCCCTATTCAGGCGTCCCCACCCGGGACCTTTTTGGCGGTGCCTGCGACGTGGCAGAAGGTAGACACGGATCGACCTACCGGAAAAGTTTGTGACCGTAGCGAGAACGGCTCGCTGCTAGATCGACGGCCGAGCCGGTGCGGGCGGACCACAGGAGCACGAAATCGTCGTAGGGATGGTCCGCGGGCCCCGTCAAAACATCGGTGCGCCCCACGCCGGCACGGCTAAACTCTGTGCTCGGCTTAGCGATCGAGCCGGAAGCCTCGGTCTGGGCGATGCGCTCGAGCACGAGCAGAGAGAACAATCATGAACCAACCCACGGTACGACTGGTCCTGGCCGCCGCTCTATTCCTGTTCATCCCACTGTGGGCCGTCAACGCCGCAGCGGGGGACGTCAAGGGCGCGCTGAGATACGTCCCGAGCAACGCTTTCGCCGTGGTGGGCGT
>JAUVCD010000121.1 GCA_030590865.1 Myxococcales bacterium
ATGTTGTTGAAATCGTGTGCCACACCGCCGGCCAACTGTCCGATGGCTTGCATCTTCTCCGAGTGGCGGAGCATCTCCTGGAGAGTGGATTTTTCCTCCTCGGCCTGAGCGCGGGCGATCGCACTTCCGATCAAGCCGGCCATGGCCTCCAAGATATTTCTGGCGCTGGTGGATATCTCATCGTGGGTGCGGGATGCCAGGTTCAGCACCCCGATGACCTGGCCTTCATCTTTGAACGGGATGGTCGCAACAGCCCTGAGCTTGTGCTCATTGCGGGTCGCAGGCAGGGAGCGGCCTAGCTCAGCATAGTGCGTGTAGACAGGCTCCCCCTGCGCCACGAGCCGGGCTTGAGGAGACGTCCCATCCAGGTGGGCTACGGCCTGGACGAATTCATCGGGCAGGCCTTCATGCACGATCAGGTCTAGCCCCTCGGTCTGTCGATCCAGCAGGTAGACGCCGCCGCCGTCCAGCTCTTCGATCTGGAACACATGCTGCAGACTGCGCTTCATGACCTCTTCCAGGCCGGGAGCTGACCCAAAGGCGAGGATCAGGTCTCGCTGGATGCGCAGCATTTCTTCGGCCGTCTTCCGAGCCGTAATGTCCTGAACCGTGCCCGAGATCTGACGGATCTTGCCGGCCTCATCGGTCAAGGCCTCGCCGATCACGTGCACGTGTTTGGTCACGCCGCCCTGGCACAGCAGTCGCTGCTCGAAGGCCCAGCCCTCACCACGGTCAGGGCCACGTCTGATTTCGGCGAGACAGTCTGGTCGCTCCTCCGGATGAACCACCGCGACGAACGACGCGAGAGAGGTCGCCTCTGACCGCAGCTCGAAAATGCGAAACAGCTCATCAGAGCCTTCGATCGTGCCGGTGCTCGGGTCCAGATTCCAATGGCCCACGTGGGCCAGGGCCTGAGCCTGCGAAAGCTCATCTGCGCTCTGCTTCAGCGCCTCTTCAGCCCGAGCGCGGGCGATGGCGTTACTTGCCTGGGACACAATCGTCTCGAGCGCATCCCGCCGGGCCGGAGATAGCTGACTGAGGGTGCGCGAAGACACATTGAGACAGGCGATCACCTTGCCATCACAGGATATGGGAAAGGCAGACGTGGCCCGAAAACCCACGTCGGTGGGTGCCTGGTCGATGGGAAACTCGAGGTCCTGAAAGTCGATGTGGATAGGCTCTCCCTTCATGACCAGCTGCGCATTGGCAGAGTCAGCTGGGTAATGAGAGAGGTCCTTCAGAAGCTCATCGGGCAGCCCTTCGGAAAACACGAGATTGAGATCTCCGCTGGCCGTGTCGACAATGTAAATCCCGCCTGCGTCCATGCCTGCAATGCTCCGGGCCGCCTCTACAGACAAGCGAAGCGTGTCGGAAAAGTCACTCACCGCAGTCAGTCGCACTGCGAGATCGAGCTGCAGCCGCAGCAAATCGTCGGAGAGATCTCGAGACGTTCTGCTCTCGAGATCGGACAGCCGCTTACGACGCCCGGCCTCCTCCTCGCTCTGGCGCTCTGGCGTTTGGTCCTCGTCGCTCATTCGATTCCCCAACAGTCGTGACGTCACCCTAGAGCCACGCCCCAACGCGACCAAGCTCGATAATCTCCCCTTCAGTCGTCACCACGAAGGCATAGGCGTCACCGCTGAGCGTCCCCTGGTTGAGTCGCACGGTCACCTCGGCGTCCGCCCAGGCAAGCGGCGGCTGCGGTGATCGGGAGGTGCAGTCGCTCCAGACGGGAGCGTCGCCGAGCTCGACGCGAGCTTGGGTCGAATCAACGTAGACCTCGTCGACCCAGATCGACACGATCTGTCCGGTGCGGGTGAAGAAGGGCAACAGGACGTTGTTGAGTACTTCGGCATCGGCATCGTCAGTGAGGGTCACCAGATCGGCGCCGTCATAGGCGTCGGGATCGATCCCAGTAGCGTAGGGATCGGCGAAGTGTCCGCCTGGGAAGGACGAGAAGGTCATGCTCCCCTGGTGGTTGAGCTTGGCCCAACGCTTTCCATTGGCAGTGCCCGCGGGGCTGGAGAGCTTCAGGTAATGCTCGATCCGCGCCCACTGTCCCAACGGCGGCCGGTGGCCGTAGAAGGTCTCGTTCTCCGCCGAGCCGCCGTTGTACCACATGCCATTTCCATCCTGGAGCGTGCCGCCGACGGTCATCCCGATGCCCGGCGAGCCATGCACCACGTCCACCGCAGCGGAAGTGACGCGCCCGAACTTGACCTGATGAGGGTCCGGATCGCTGCCACCGCCGTCAATGACGTAAACCCGGTAGCTGAAGTAAATCTCAACGAGCGCCAGGTTGCTGAGGTAGGCGCCATTCGAATAGGTCCCTTCAGGCAGATCGATGAACGCCGACTGCTGGCCCGCATAGGCGTGCTGATCGCCATAGACGGGCACGACGCTGGTGTTGCCGTAATGGTTCCAATCCTGCAGCAGCTCATCGGGCTGGCCACTCTCGAAGTCGTCGTACCTGAGAGGCTGGGCGGTCGGCTTGGAGCCGAAACCCTGGCCACAGAGGGTCAGGGTCTCGCCGTCGGCGAGGGCCGCCGCGCCCCCCTCACAGCCAGTCGCCGCTCCCGCGCCACCGGTGCCGCCAACCGCTCCACCGCCCGCTCCACCAGCCGCTGCACCACCGGTGGCCGTCGATCCAGTCGTTGCGCCATCACTACAACCAGCGGCAGCGATCAAGACAAGCTGGGCCGCCAGCATCTGCACTCGATGTAACTCCATCGGACGAGACTACACCAAGCCGTTGGCGGCATGATCGTGCCGAGCTTGCGTTGGTCAGCAGCAACAGGCCTGTGCTTAAATCCGCCGATGACTCGATGGCCGTTGCTCGCATGGTCCCTGCCCTGATCGACTGCGAACCTCCCTACGCGCCCCACTGCGCGACTACGCAGCCAAGGGGCAGCACCCGAGGACCATGGGTGGCCAACTAGGGGATATCAAAGGCCACGTCTTTGTGCCCGATTCGTGCATTACCTCGAACACATGGCACACGACACGACCGAGCAGAACGCCGGAAGCTCCGCCACCGAAACGTCCCGCCAGCGCCGGCGACTGGTCCCCAAGCCGGTCTGGGTCAAGCGCTTGGAGCAGCGAATCGCCGACCGGATACCGCTCCACCCAAACCTGATCTCGGCGATCAAGCTGCTGGTCATCGCTCCGGTTCTGCTCCTGTCGCTCCGACAGATTGACGCCATTGGAGGAGGGTGGGTGCTAGCGACGGTCCTCTTCGCCAGCTTCGCGGCCCTCGACTACCTCGACGGCGTCGTCGCCCGGGAGCGAGGGCTCGCTACTCCTTTTGGACGGGTCTTCGACCGGGTCACTGACTATCCGTTGCTCATTGGTTTGTCCTACTTCTGTGTCGACGTGATTCCAGTGCCCTTGCTGGCGCTGAAGCTGGGGCTCGACCTATTGCTACTGCTGCTCTACGTGCTGGGTCGCGGTTCGACGGAGAACCGGCTGCGCACGGCCATCAGCTACACCACCCTGTTCAGCTTGCTCGCCCTGAGCCAGGACTGGCTGCCGCTGCTCTTCCAGCCGACGACGGTGAGTACCCTGCTCTACGCCAACATCGCCTTCTCGGCGACGGTGGTGCTCTACAACCTCGACGTGCTGAAGAAGCGGTACATCGCCGACCTATTGTCCCTCGGCAACCTGGGATGCGGTGTGCTCGCGATGGGTGCCGCCGCCCGCGGGCGCTTCGAGGTGAGCCTTCTGCTGCTCTTGATCGGGGCCGCCTTCGATGGCGTCGACGGCATCGCCGCCCGCCGCTGGGGATCGACCCGCTGGGGCGTCTACTCGGACGACGTCGCCGACGCAGTCAACTTTGGCATCGCCCCGGGCGTGGTCGTGTTCTTCGCCCTTGGTGGTGTCCAGGGCGCAGTGCTCGGCAGCTTGTTCACCTTGTTCGTCGTCGGTCGCCTGGTCTTCTTCACCCTCAACAAGGGGGAGGCCGACCCTCGGTACTTCAACGGCGTGCCTAGCCCGGTCGGTGGCCTGATTGCGATCTCCGCCGTCATCCTCTTTGGACCATACCCGGCGCTGGTGGGTCTGCTGATCGGCGTAGCCTGCGCCCTGATGGTCTCCTTCGCCACCCTCTATCGTCACCTCGGGCGCCTGCTCGCCGAGCACCGGCACCTACTCATGGCGGCGCCGCTAACCATCGTCGTCTTGTTGCTCATCGGGACGATCTTTGGCGCTCGAGGCCCAGTGGCCCTGGTGCTGACCGCTGGCTTGGCCTATGGCCTGCTGCCTGTGGCCCGCGCATTTGCAGCTGCGGCGCAGAGCTGCTGGCTGCAACGGCAAGCGGCGTGCCCGAGGTCCTGAGCAACCGCTCCTGCCGGTGGTGGCCAGCGACCAATTCTGATAGCTAGAAGGGTGATGAGAATTTCCGACAACACCCAGATGGGACTCCTGAGCATCGGATTGGTCGCCGCTGCACTGCTGGCCTGTGGCGGCAAGATCGATCAGAAGAAGCTCGACAAACTGATCACCAAGATGTTCGAGAACCAGCTCGAGCTGGAGATCAAAGACATCGATTGTCCCAAGGACGTGAAGGTCGAAGAGGGCGCAGAGTTCGAGTGCGACGTATCGGTCAAGCCGAAGGGCACCGTGCCGGTGGTGGTCGAGATCACCGACAGCTCCGGCTCGGTCGAGGTCAAGACCAAATACGATGTGCTGACGCCCAAATCGGTGCAGAAAGAAGTCATCGGTGGGCTCGCGGCCAAGAACATCACGGCCAAGGTCGACTGTGGCAAAAAGGTCCGCCTCGCCAAACCCGACACGACCTTCAAGTGCAAGGCGACGGACAACACGGGGATGAGCAAAGACGTGACCATCAGCATCAATGACGATGGCGACGTCTCCTGGAAGCTCGACTGAGGCTAACGGCGGAACACCCGCTATACTCGCGTCATGTTCACGGCGAGCGGAGCATTCTACGACGAGCTCTACGCCTCCAAGGACTATCAGGGCGAGGCCAGCGCGATCCTCGCCCTCTTGGAGAAGCGCCGCCAGCGACCGGTAGACTCACTGCTCGACGTCGGTTGCGGCACGGGCAATCACTTGGTGGAGCTGGCTCGCCACTTACGAGTCGAGGGCGTCGATCTGGACGGCCGCCTGTTGAGGTTCGCTCGGGCCAAAGTGCCCAAGGCGCGCTTCTCCGAGGCGGACATGTGCACGCTGCACCTGAATCGACGCTTCGATGCGATCACCTGCCTGTTCGGCAGCATCGCCTACGTGCGGACCCTCGAGCGGATGGCGCAAACCCTCGAACGATTCGCCGCCCACCTTCGAGTCGGCGGTTTGGTGGTATTGCAACCTTGGTACCGCTCCGCCGAACGCTGTCCTTCGCTACAAGTGCGCCACATCGATTTGGCGCACGTCAAGATCGCCCGGCTCAGCCACACGCTGGTTGATGGGCGCGAGGCGCTGGTCAAGGTCAACTATCTGGTGGGCACAGCCTCGGGTATCGAGCACGTCGAAGAGCGGCACGAGCTGGGGATCTTCTCCCACGACGAGCATCTCGAAGGGCTCGATGCTGCCGGCTTCGAGGCGACCCTGGCCATCGATGCCCTCGGTCCAGGCGTGGATCTCTACATCGGCACGCTGCGCGACCCAGGCAGCCAATCGAGCTAAGTGGCGTTGATCGCCCAGCGCCGAAGAGGGAACGCCAAAGGACACCGTGGCGTCATTTCCCCTGCCCCTCGTTGAGACGATCGGTGATCTTGAGAAACACGGCCACTGCCCCATCTTTGGGACGACGTCCCGGCTGCCCGAAGTTGCGGGCCGCGCCTTTCCGGATCAGACAGATAATAGCAGCCTGAAGTTCGTCGATGGCCTTCGCCATGACATCGTCGTTGGCCTCAGTGCTCGCCTTCCCCAATTTCTCGAGCACGTCGCTGAGATGACAGGCCTCGAGCCCCCGTAGCTTGACCAGCGGCGGCGGCTCGGAACAGCACTTTTGCCGCGCCACCGCAAAGACTGCCATCTCATACCAGCCGAGCTGGTCCCATTCCCGCATCGCGACCCTGGCGCCAGTCTTGCGGCCAGCACGAATCACAGCCTCTCGAATGGCGGTGCCTCCGCGCCGCGGATGGGTCTCGGTACAGATGAAATCGAGCGGTGGCCTGCGAGAGGGGAAGGTCGAGGGGTGGAACATGGGCAAGAGGCAGGCGATGCTGTCCTGCGGGGCCGCGCCAGCCTTGGGCGCGCTCGATGCCAGGGCAGGCACCGAGGCCGAGACCGGCGGACTGACGGCGCTGCTGCTAGGAACCACCGAAGACGTCGCGCTGCCTACTGCCGAAGCCGACGCCCTGGCCGACGGCGCGGCAGAGGCCGAGTGAGACGGCTCGGGACCGAAGCCGAGATCAGCGATGGAGCCGAGCAACTCGGGCCGGTACACCATGATCGCAGCCACGCCACCTACCGCCACCATGAGCACCACGAACAGGAAGTGAACAGCTTTGGGTCGCCCGGTGGGCCCGAACAACGAGCTACGAGAGTGAGAGTCGCTCGTCTCCACCACCCTGGCGGCGCCAGAGTCTGAGTCAGGCCTCATGAGCTGGCCTGAGGGGGCGTCCTGAGCGCCCCTGGGTCCCGAGCCTCCAGAGTCGCGGCCGCCCTCGAGGGAGGTACGGTCGATGCCGTAGCCCGGCGACTCGGGCAGATCATCCCAGCTCAGACCTAAAGCGACCGGTGGCGGAGGCCGGTCGCCGGCCGAGTCACTCTCAGTACCAGACAACCCAGACCCAGGCGCACTGGCGCCGGCCTTGTCTTTGGCCAGCTTCATGCGGAGAGCGGCTTGGATGTGCTTGTCCCAATCGCCTCGATCCATCACGGCAGTGAGCTTTGCGCCCTCGTCGTCCGATTCGTCGTCAAAGATCTCGAGCTGGGGCTTGCCCAGGTGCAATGCTCGTAGCGAGCCGGCCTCGAGCTCGATGGAGACCAACCGGGATCGGAGCTTGCCGACCGAGGTGAGCCGGCTGTCCAGCTCGGGAGCGAACAGATCGTCGATCACCTGCTGCAACCGGATGTCGTCGATGCCGAACACGCCCAGCGGGGCAGCCCCGAAGGAGTCCATGTTCTGCTGAATCTCCGCAGCCGTATCGCCGTTGAATGGCAGCGCCCCGGTCAAGGAGAAATACAAGAGCACGCCCACCGCCCAGGCATCGTCGGCAGCGCCCTGCGCTCCCCCGCGGAGGCGCTCCGGTGAATGGTAGGCCGGATCGTCGAGCAGCTCGCCGGTATCGAGGAAGAAGCCGGCGGCGTGGCAGCGCGGCCCGAGCACCTGAATCGCCCTGGCCGAAACGCGGCCATGGCACACACCAGCATTGTGCAGGACTTCGAGAGCGATGGTCAGGCGCACCACCCAGCCCACCGAGTCCGATTGGCCCAGTGCCCCCTCCCGCACGATGTAGGTAGCCAGCTTTTCCACGGCATCAAACCTGACGAGGCAGTGTCCTTGGGCGCGACTAGACCTGACATCTGCAGGACCAGCGCTGCGAGGGCTCCCTTCTGCTGGGGCTTACGCAATATCTTCGCACGGGTGGACCTGGACGGCGCCTTTTCATCGAATCGCGATGGCCAAATCGGACGAAGCTCAGCTGGCCCGGGCGCGGAGCTGCTCGAGCCGCTCCCGAGCCCCTGGGATCAGCAGCTCTAGATCTCGCTGAAGCGCCTCGAGCGCCGTCTCCACCTCGAGCACCCGACCTCGCGACAACCCATCAATGTCAGGCAGCAAGCTCGCAATCCGTCGAGCTGCGGCGCTCGCCTTCTCCAGAGCTTCGAGGACGCACTGATCGTCGCTCTTCGGATAGAGCACCGGGTTGAACTGACGCCGGATGGCGCTCACGGGCCGGACCTGATCGAAGACCGCTTCGCGCAGCTCATCGAGCACCTCGATGGGACGGTCCGCTGGCGAATCGTCGCCCCCGTCGCCTACCGCACGGGCGAAATAGTCGACCGCATCATAGGAGGGGATGGGGCGCTCCAAATCCTCGGCATCGAGCAGCGCCGGAGCGTGACGCTTGATCGCCGTCAGCGAGCCGGTCAGCTTGTCCACCGTCTTGCGTTTGATGAGCAACTCGTCGGCGCAATAGGCGTGGAAGTCAGCATAGCCCCAAGCTTGGTAGGCGCCGCTGGCCCGCACCTTCAAGAGCACCTCGGCCATGTCAATCCACGAGCGCTTGAACTGCCGGGCACGGTCTAACACCTCGAGCCGAAGGGGATCGGCTCCTTGCTGGGCAAGTTCGTCCAGTCGCTGCTCGAGCTTTCGGTCACCGCTAGCCATAGGACAGCGACGGTGGCCAAGGGCCGCAGCGGAGTCAATCCGCGGCTCTAGATTGCCGGAACAGCTGCGCTCAAGGTCAGCTGGCCCCCCACCTCTACGGTGACCGTGGCCGCTGCGGCGGGAGGCTCGTAACTGGAGCTGACGACGTGCTCGAGCACCCGGCCCTCCTCGTCCCGAGCCGTCCACCGCCGGTACGGCTCGCCCTCCTCGAAGCCCGTGGCATCGGCGAAGAACACCCCATCTTGGTGGGTAAGCTCGCCGTCGTGCCTGGGCAGGGCAGCCAGTGGCTCGACCACCGCGACCTTGGGACCACCCTGGCTATCGGCCATCTGGACAGGCCCGTAAAATGCTGGATCCTTCGGCGTGTAGCGCCAATCGCAGTGGACGTGGGTGGAGTACATGCCGACGTAGTCAGCGCCATAGGTGTGGCACAGTTGGGCCAGCTCGTTCAGCGAGACGACCAGGCTCTTGAGATCGACGGCATCTCCGTAGAGGTGACGAGAGAAGGTGGCGCCCCCCACGATCTGGTTGTGGCCTACGTTTCGGTAGCCCGAGTTGACCTGAAGCGGGCCGGTGAGATCACGGATCTGCTGGAGCTTCTCCACCAGGTGAATCTGGAAGACGCCGAACTGCCCCTTCCACGGCTGCATCAGCTCGCCGAGGGAGAAGTTGGCCGCAACCTGAAGACTCGAATCGGCCTGGGTCAGATCGACGTAGCGAGACGGCGGTGCATAGTCCGGGCTCGAGTGAGCCGGATAGTCGTAGCCAGGCCCGAAGCCCGGCTCCCAGTTGTAGACCGGCAGACAGGCCGTGTAGCTCCAGTCCGGCCCTGGATAACAGACCTCCATCACGCTGGTGTAGGACGCGCTGGGTGGTGTGGTCCCGTCGCCCTGGTCGGGGACACTCGGGTCGTCGGCCTCAGCGCCCTCCTCGCCTTCTGCTGGCGGGTCCCCGGTTGGCTCGGGAGGCTCGGAACCTGGCTCCAATGGCTCGGGCTCTGAACCGTCATCGACAACGCCAACCGCACAGGCCGCAAGCAACCCGGCGCTGGCCATGACCATGGCAACGCTAAATGTGAGCTTCATGATTTGATCGCCAGACGCCGTGCCCAGGTCGCCAGATAAGTTGGGCATTCGAGGCCCGAACAGCCGGCCGGTCGAACGAAGTGCAAGAGACACGCCAGCCAACGGATGGCCCAACAGGTCGAAATAACGCGGATTATTGTCGCACAAGGTGGGTGGAACAAGATCCAATGGTGCGGCACTCATCCGGTAACTAGGCTCGCTGGGCTACCGCGACACCACGCCGGCGGACCTGGCTGGTATCCGGTCCGAAAGGCGCTGCGGTCTCGCGCGCCCCTGGCGGGGCGAAGGGCGCGCGAGCCCTTCGCGAGCGCCTCCTGTTGGCCGACTAGTATCTTTTCTCGGGGCCTTCACAAAGATGCAGCTCAAAAACCCCGCCCCATCGCCTTCGGCGACGGGGCCCCACCCAAAAACCGCTTCGCGCAAGAAAGGGGGTTTCGAACCAGCAACTAGCCAGCCTGTCACTGCACAGTGGTGGCAGCCGTTGCAGAGATGTGACAGCGCGACCGCCGAGTGCGTGCTTAGATTTAGATAGGTCATGAATGCGATCGAGACAGTCGTGCTGTCCGACCTTCACCTCTGCGACGCCCACGAGCCGACGCGGAGTCGCCCCCATTGGATGGCCCACAAGCGCCGCGAGTTCTTCTTCGACGACGACTTCGGCCGGGTGATTCGCCACCTGGAGCAGCAGGCTGCCGGACCGGTCGAGTTGGTGCTCAACGGAGACACCTTCGACTTCGATAGCGTCACCAAACTGCCTGACGAGCCCCAAGGCAACATCAGCTGGCTGGCCCGCCTGCGAGGTCTGGCAAGCGAAGAGTGGATGTCTCTCTACAAGCTGGAGCTCATCGCCGCCGACCATCGCGAGTGGTTCGACCATCTCGCTGGCTTCATCCGCCGCGGCGGTCGGGTCATCTTCGTGGCTGGCAACCACGACGTCGAGCTACTCTGGCCCAGCGTGCAGCAGCGGATCCGCGAGCTGTTGGGCGTCGATTCGATGTCCGGCGAGCGCGAGGTCGGAGCCTCCGAGCCACCTGCCTCGCTGGTGCCTAGCGATGACCCAATCGTGTTCTGTGCCTGGTTCTACCTGAGCAACGGTGACACCTACATCAGCCACGGCCACCAATACGATCCCAATTGCGTGCAGAAAAACCCCATCGATCCGCTCATCAAAGTGCGCGGCCGACCCCGGGTGCGCATCCCCTTTGGCGATCTGGCAGCCCGCTACTTGCTCAACGGCATGGGGTATTTCAACCCCCACGACACAGGCAACTACATCCGGACCGCTGGTGCCTATGCCGGCTTCTTCTTCAAGTTCATGTTCTTGACCCAGCCGTTGCTGATCTGGACCTGGTTTTGGGGGGCTCTGGTCACCTTCGTGATCACCTTTCGAGATCATTTGCGAGCTCCGATGCGCGACCCGCTGATGGTCGAGGCCAAGGTGCGAGAGATCGCCCATCGCTCCCAGGCCAGCGCCTCGATGGTGCGCAAGCTCAACGCCCTCAGTGTGCCGAGTGCCTGTAACAACCCTCTGAGGATCATGCGCGAGCTGTGGCTCGACCGGGGCTTGCTGCTGATCGCCGTGCTCTATGCGGCCTGGCAAATCATCCTCCACATCAACGTGGCATGGTCGATCAGCCCCTGGTGGGTGGTGCTGCCGCTGGCGCTGCTCTTGCCGCCCTACTTCGTCTACGCCGGCTCGGTCATGCCGACGGTGTTCAAACAGCCCCTCTTGACCGAAGAGCGGGCCCAGCTGATCGCCAAGATCACCGGCGCTCACGAGGTCGTTTTCGGTCACACTCACGTCCCCGGAACCTCGGTCATGGGCCCAGTGAGCTACGTCAACGGCGGCTTCTGGTCGCCAGCCTTCAGCACTCCCGAGTGCCGTGAGCGGATCGGCACTCAGACCTTCGTCTGGGTCCGCGCCACACCCGAGGCGGACCAACGTCAGGCAGCGCTCTACGAATGGCCCACTGGAGCGAGCGAGCCGCTGTTGGTCCCCAGCCAGGCCAGCAAGCTTGCCACCCACGGCGATAGCAAGGCCGACCGCCGACTAGACGCAGCCGGCTGACCCGCGACTCGAGCCTACCGACAACGCGAGGATCGTCAGGTCGCCCCTGGTCGGACGTAGGCAAGTGAGATACGTCGTAGATATGACTTCCATGAGCAATGGGCGATCGTGGCGCGCCGCCTTGTTGGCCGCAGGGCTCGCGACCTGGCTAGTGGGCACCGCAATCGTGGCGGGCTGCGCCACCGGCACCAACAGCGGCTTTGGTGGCAGCGACAACACCAGCACCAGCACCAGCGGCGGCGGCAACACCGGCGGCGGCAGCACCGGCGGCGGCGGCAGCGGCGGGACCACCACGGCCTCGCCCTGCGCAGTGGATTGCACTCAAATCCAAGCGCCGGTCTGCCAGGTGGCCCAGTGCAATGCGCAGACCGGGCAGTGCGAAGTGGTCGCGGACACCGACGGCACTACCTGCCAGGACGGTCTGTTCTGCACCGTCGACGATGCCTGCGTCGCAGGGGTCTGCGAGCCTGGGCCGGATAACGATTGTGGGGTCACCGCAGCGGCCTGCGAGGTGGTCACCTGCAACGAGAGCAGCCAGACCTGCACGACCATCCCATCCCAAAATGGTGATCCCTGCATCGATCCAAACGACCTCTGTCTCGAGAACGCCACCTGCACCAACGGCCTCTGCAACGGCACGCAGAAGGACTGCTTCATGCAGCCGGTGCCCGACGACTGCCACGTGTCGGAGTGCAACCCGAGCACTGGTCAATGTGAGCCGGTCGTCGGCAACGAGGGCGGCCCCGGTGCGGACGCCAACGACCTGTGCACCGTCAACAAGACCTGCGCGTCAGGCATCTGCCAGGGAGGCAGCGCCAAGGACTGCTCCTACATGACCCAGGACTGCGTGCTGGGCGTCTGCGACGTCAACACCGGCCAGTGCGGCACCCAGCAGCTCAACAACGGCGATCCCTGCGACGATCTCGATCCCTGCACCAACGGTGAGCTCTGCCAGTCCGGTCAATGCACCGGTGGCACTGCGGTAGTCACCTGCGTGGCCAACGACGGCTGCTGCCCTGGCAACTGCACGCCTCAGAACGACCAGGACTGCGCCGTCACGCTCCTGTTCGACAGTTGGGACGGCGTCACTAGCGGCGGCTCAACCCGGTCAGCAGGAAGCTCATGCGGCACCCAGGTCGCCATTGGGAACAACCCTGTGACCGTCACCAAGATTGCCGTCCGCAACGATCTCTCGGCCACCAGCGGTAACCACAAGTTCTTGATCCACAACCACTCCAACGGCGATCTGAGCCTCTACACCAGCGCGCCCCAGAACTTCGCCGACAACGGCATGTCGTGGAAAGAGTCGGCCACCCTCAACTACATTCTCCAGCCCAACACGTCCTACTGTATTGGGGCGATCGCCGACGCTGGCGCTCTCTGGGGGTACGACACGACGGGAAGCACCCAGAACGGCATTACCTCCAACTCTCAGAACCCCAACTTCTCGACCTATGCGACCCCCACGGTCAGCAGCCACGGCGGGGCCGACTGCAGCATCCAGCTCTACGGGCACCTCTAGGCGAGCGGTGAGCCAGGTCACCGAATCCAACGAGAGAAGCACCGATGCAATTAAGAGCACTAGGGGCATGCGTTGTGTTGGCGGCTTGCCAGCCGAGCGTTCCACAGACTCATCCCGAGCCGGGACAGCCACCAGCGAGCAGGGCCGCGACGACGGTCACGAACCTGGACAAGGCTCACCCCCAAGCAGCGCTCCAGCGGTTCGAGCAACAGATGCAAGCGCCGTTGGTGTCGAAGGATGGATCGCTGGTGGCGCTGTCGAACCGGTTCGTGCGCACCGACACGCCGCCGGCCAAGGCTCGGGACCTGAAGCGCAATCACGTGCTCGCCATCGTCGATGTAACCAAGGACAGAACGACCTCTCGGGTGGCCTACCCGCTGTCCCCTGACGACAGCACAGCGGTCAGCGCAGCCCTCGCCAAAGCGCAGACTCTGCTGGCGAAGCATGAGTGGGAACCCCTGAAAGCACTGACCATCGTCGCTGACGAGCAATGGCCGGCTCGGACCCATGGGCTCGGCACCACCATGCCCCAAATGGGAGGTGGCGCGGGCTTGACGGTGCAGTTTCACGAGCCCGAGCTACGAGTGAGGGGACCGAAAGGGCAGCAGATCTTGACGGCCAAGCTCGCCAGCTGGTCGACCCCACCGGGAGGCAGCCACGGGTGCCTGGTCCACACCGATCTGGCCCAGGCATGGGTCAGCCGTCGACATGGGGTGCTGGCCGTCGAGGTCGCCTTTGGCGCCAGTCCCCACCACTGCGACTTTGCGCCTGCCCTTCACGTGGTCCGCTTCGCCACCCCGGCAACCGGCAAGGCGCAAGCTCCTGCCGGCGGCACGGGTGCTCGCTGCACCGTCACCGATTCGAATGGGCCCTTACCTGGTGGCGAGCGCAAGACCCGCGGCTGCGGTGCCGACGAGCTGTGCCACTGCGAGGCCCGGGCGGGCTACTCCTGCTCCGGCACCTGCCGTCCGGCGTCTTCACTGGGCAAGCTCGGCGGCTCGAAGCGCTGACCGGCTGCTCGGTTGCGTCGCCGGAGCGTGACGCTGCCGGCAAGAGTGTCGTACCGAGCCACGGGCTTTGCGTTCAGGGCTCCAACGGTCGTATCGTAGGCAACGATGGATCAGCCTGAACCCAACACGCCACCCCGTGAGAGGACGGTCAAGCCTGACGCCGAGATCATCCTGATCTGTAATCCCCAGGCCGGTGGACGCTGGAAGGAGCTGGCCGGGATCCTCGATTCGGAAGAGGCCAGCCACGTAAGGCGCATCGTGACCGACTCGGTCGAGGACATCGCGCCGGCCTTGGAGGCCCTCGGCCGAGAGGCCAAGCTGATCTGCATCTACGGCGGTGACGGCACCATCCAGCGGGTGCTCGACCGCTTGTCACCTCGAGACAAGGACGAGGCGGTCATCGCGCTGATCGGTGGCGGCACCATGAACGTGACCGCCACCTGGTGCGGCTTCGACCGCCCGCCGGCCGAGAACTTCCGGGCCGTGATTCGGGCCTATCGGAACGGAACCCTGCTGCTGCGCGAAGTACCGCTGTTGGAAGTGCGCTGCGGCCAGCGGCTGACTCGCGGGTTCATCTTCGGCATGGGACCGATCGTCCGCATTCTCGACGAATACGAGCGGGGCACCAAGAGCCGGGGGCGGGGCCTGATGATTGCGCTCAAGGGAATGTCCGCGGCCTGGCTGCGCTTCCCGATTCGCTTCCGGAAGCTGCTCGAGGAAATGGACGCGGAGGTCCTCTTCGACGGCGAGCGCATCAACTACGACCGCTACGCGCTCCTCTTCGCCAACATCACTGGGCAGATCAACCCGGGGGTCACGCCTTTCATCGGCGAGCGCACTCGGGACACGTTCTTCTGCGCCGCCTACGCAGCCGAATCCCGGGAGGTCGCCCTGGCGATACCGCTGCTCGCCAAGGGGATCCTGCCGATCGATACGGGCTCGCTGCTGCGGCGGTTGGCGCCCTGGACCTGGGGCGAGAAGCGCAAGGGCCTGCCCATCGACCCCCGCTACATCAACCGCACCGCCTCACGAATCGAGGTCACCTCGTCCGAGCGACTCTACACCGTAGACGGCGAGATCCTCACGGCTGAGTCCGACCGCATCGAGGTAGATCTCGGGCTGCGACTGAAGCTAGCCGTCTCGGCCACCGCCTCGCTGCCCGCCGGACTGCGACGAGCCGCCGACGCCGTCGCACGCTGAAGAGGTCGCGCGGGGGACCGGTCTGTCCGGCAGAGCGAGCCCTCAGTCGCCAGCCTCCGAGTCCTTGCGGCTCGATTCGCTTCCGCTGGCCGGCTGGGCTTCGCTCTGAGAGTCTTGGTCTGCCCCCGGCGAGCTGGCGCTCTCGTCGCCCTCGGTAGACTTGGGCTCCCCCTTCGCCGACCCGTCCTTCATGGGTATGGGCCAACTCGGATCGGTGCGCCACTGTCGAGGGCTCTCGAAGCCACCGACCAGCGTCGAGCTGCCCTTCTCCGGCGGCTGGGACGGGCTGCCCTCTTGACGGGTTGGCTCATCAGCGTTGCGCGAACCAGGCGGCGTCGCCGTCGACTCCTCGGCTGGATCATCCGCTAGCCCCTCTGGGGGAGCGATGAAGGCGGGCAGCTGAGGCTGGGTCGAGGGCAACAGTCCGGGCTTTGTCGACGGAGGATCGTCGGACAACATCGGCTGTTGCTCTGCGGTGGAGGGCAGCCGCGCCGCTTGGGCCTGCCCCTCCTGGCTCGACTCTTCTGCTGGCTTGGTGATGTGGGGCGAAAGCCCGGCCTCATTGCAGGCAAAGGCGTAGGGCGGTCGCTGGCCCTTCTGCAAAGCCCACACGTCACCACGCATGGTCCGCGCGTCGGGGTAGCGCCGCTCGGGAAGAAACGCCAGGGCCCGATCGACGACCAGGCCAACACCCTCGGGAACGTTGGAAGCCACCTGGCCAAGCGGTGGCGCCGCGGTGGTCAGCATCTTGACGGTCAGGCTCGACCGCTGACCCGTCTCGTGGATCCGCCGTCCAGCGATGACGGTGAACAAGGTCGCTCCCACGCTGAACAGATCCGCCCGCTGATCGACCTCCGCTCCTTTGAGCTGCTCTGGCGGACTGAAGGCCACCGTACCCAGCATCGTCCCAGCCAGCGTGCGCAGACCATCACGCATTCGCGCGATGCCGAAATCGAGCACCTTCAGCTTACCATTCTGTTGGATGAACAGGTTCTCGGGCTTGATGTCTCGATGGATGATGCCCTTGCCGTGGCAGACCACGAGCACGTCGAGCAACTGGTCAGCCAGATCCAGCAGCCACTCGGTCTTGATGCGAGCGTCCCGCTCGAAACGGTCGGCCAAGGTCTCCCCTTCGAGCAACTCCATCACTAGGAAATGGGTGCCATCGTCGGTCACATCGATGTCGAGAACCTCGACCACTCCGGCATGGCCGATGCTGTTGACCGCCAGCGCTTCTTGCTCGAACCGGGCGCGCACCTGTTCGTCTACCGCAATCTCCGGATGAAGCAGCTTGACCGCTGCCCGTCGCCCGATCTTGTGGCGGGCGGCGTAGACGGTCGCCATACCGCCATGACCAAGCAACTTCTCGAGCGTCCACTTGCCGCGCAAGACAGAACCGACATGGATCAATGGGTCACTTTGGTTCATGCCAGCCTCAACCTAACGCCGCCGGTAGAAGACACAATCACCGCGCAGGACCGCTCAATCCGGCTCCACCGAGCCAAAGGTCGTCACCCGAAACGGCACCCCGAGCGCGGTGGCGAGCTGGGTGCCTAGCTTCTGCAGCGCCGCCTGTTTGTCCTC
>JAUVCD010000459.1 GCA_030590865.1 Myxococcales bacterium
CACCCATACCCCCACAATCAGCGTAACCGGTGCACCCTGTGAGGGTGCAATAGCCCATCGGGCACATCCCGCTCTGACACTCGGTGCCCGCGATACAGGGCGCGAAGAGCGGCTTGGTTCCCGTTGCATCACAGGTACCACAGCCGAATTGGGTGACCTCGGCGACACAGGTGGCGTCCCATTCGGTATCACAACAGTAGCTGTCCTGCGCGCAGACGCAGGTCTCGATCTCTGTGGTGCCGCAGCCCGGGGTCTCGTGGACATCGCAGCATTCGCCACCCGGGGTGCCCCCGCCACCGCCACCGGCGCCACCGCCACAGACACAGGGGCCAAAACCAGCGCCTTCGTGGTCACAGGTCTTGGAGCCATCAGCGCTGTCGTCACAGGTGCAATAGACGCTGGTCCCGGGCTCACAGACTAGCTGGCTGCCGCCAACGCCCGAGGTGCTGCTGCTCGGACGATCGGGACAGGGCTCGCTTGGGCCCACGACGCATTCGTCGAAGCTCTCGCCGTCCTCGAGGCAAGCCTTGGTGCCTGGCTCGCCTCCGGGACAGCGACAGAAGATGTTCGAACCGGGATCGCAGAGCGACCCGGCCCCCTCGTCGTCTCCTTCGCAGGCAGGCAAGGCCAGGGCCACGGTCACGATGGTCAATGCGATCCAGGTAAGCGGTCGTAAGATGCTCATTTGCTCGTCTCGTCGGTTCGAGGTCGGCGGCGCTGCAACGCGACCAAACTGGCCAGCGCCAAGGCGATGGCGAAGCCACCACCCTGTGGTCCTGATTTGCGGGCCCCTGGGCCGGCTCGCCAGAGGCTGGACGGTGATGGCCCTACGGTGCGACAGCTGCAACCGGCATCTTCCACATCGGTGGCGCACTCGCTGGCGAATCCGCCGTTGGGCTCACACGACGTGGGCCCCTCGCGGCCCGGCGGGTAGATGGCGCAAACGCCGTCGATATCATCGAGCTCAGGGGTCCGCAGCTCGGTGGTGCCCTGTTGGTAGCCGGCATTCATGGTGGCGTTGTAGTCCAGCGTGTGGTCGAGCCCCATCAAGTGCCCCAGCTCGTGGGTCAGGATCGACTGCAAATCGTAAACCACGAAGTCATCGCCGGTGGTGTACTCGTTGTAGGCGTGGTTGAGCTCGATGTCGGTATCGAGGATCTCGCCTGTTTCGGTGTCGTAGCTGACGGTGGCCTTGGCCAGCGTGTTGTCCTCTCCTGCGTACTGCCACTTGGTGTCCTGGAACATGATGATGTTCGCATTGGGCCCATCGGGGTCGTACTGGGACAGGTGGCAGACGACGTCCTTGGCCGGCGCCAGGTGGATGGACGCCGCCCCATTGCCGCAATCCAGGTCGACCCATGCGACGATGGCGTTGTGGGCTATGTCGACCCAAATGTCTCGGTCGATGTGGGCCGAGCCGTCCTCTTGAAGGCTGATGCCCACGCAGAGCCCGGGCCAGAACAGCTTCTCTCCATCGGTCTTGCACCCGTCGGCGTTGCGGCTGCACTCGCCGCTGCAGGTCGTGCTGCGACAAAAGGCGTCGGCGGAGCGCGACCAACCGAACACGGCGGTAGCGGCCAGCATCACGAACAGCGCGGTTATTCTCGACCTGTGCACGTTACTTAAGCTTCTAAAGTGTATCACCCAGAGGAGCACCCGTCAGCGCGCACCGCAGCGAGGGGGACCGATGGTGACCTGGCCCGCCGGACTGGCGGAATGGAACGCGAAAGCGCTCCGACCGGAGCCGGAGCGCTTCCATCATGTTGATGTCTCCGCGGACGTCACGGACAGCTGCAGGCCGTCTCCGACTCTGCCGCTGACACGCAGATGCTGTCCCATTCGGTGTCACAGCAGAACGCGTCGTTGTTGCAGACGTTGGTGACACAGTCGCCGCCGTCGCAGCCCGGGGTGAGCATGCCGCCGGCCACACAAGGCGAGTGAACGCAGGTGCTGCCGCCGCCGCAGTTCTCGGTACTGCACTCGGTGGTGGTGGCTACCGCATCCACACAGTACTGATCCCAGCTGCCACCGCTCTGGTTGCAGCAGAAGGGGTCGTTGGCGCAGATGGCGCCGACGCAGGGGCTGCAACTGGCGACCAGGGCGTCACCGGTGGTGCAGGGGCCGTGAGCGCAGCCGCCGCCGCCGGAACAGATGTTGCCGCACAGGCTGTCGGCCTGGTCGATACACAGCTGATCCCAGCTACCGTTCTGAGCGTCGCAGCAGAAGGCGTCGGCGGTGCAGACCGTGCTGGCGCAGGGGCCGCAGGTGCCGTTGAGGGCGGTGCCGATGGTGCAAACGTCGTGGTCACAGGTGCCGGTGCCACCGCCACCACCACCGGTGCCACAAGGCTGCAGCGGGTTACCGCAGGGGATGCAGGCGCCGTAGCCGGCGGCGACGGGCTGGCAGAAGAAGTTCAGATCGTGATCCTCGTTGTTGCCCCAGAGCATGTCGATCAATAGCGCGCCGGCGATCATCGCCAGTGGATCGCTCGCGAACAGATCCACGATCAGCGGGTCGATGTCGATGGGCTGACAATCGGCGTCCTCCTCACAGGGGACGCAGATGCCGCAGTCGATGGTCTCGGTGATCTGCACCTCGGCGCAGATCGGCATGGCGTAGAGGATGTTGGCGTCATGGATCGTGATGCCCATGACCTCGCTGCTGCCAATCATGTCACGGATGGCTTGGCCGACGTTGTACTGGATCCCGATGCCCGAGCAGTTGCCGTCGTTCGAGCAGAGGTTGGTGTAGGCGTCGTAGGGCGGAGGGAGCACCGCGACGTTGGTACCCAAATCCTCACAGCCTTCGGCGGGGGGCATACAGGTGCCGTGGTTGCCGCCGTTGACCGGGATCTTGCACGTCCAAACCTCGTTGGGATCCCCGCAGAAGGTACAGTCTTCGTCACCGACGCAGGTCCCAGCCTCTGGGCCCGGCAGGCCGCAGGGGGGCGTACACACGCCGTTGACGCACTCCATGCCCGTCGATGCTTCGCAGGGCCAGGTATCCGAGCACTCGGCGCACTTGTGAGCGAAACAAGCGTGGGCTTCGTTGCCCGGGCCGCCGCACTGGGCACAGTCATTGTCGACGGCGCAGCTTTGGGGGCACTTGGGCGAGCACTTGCCGTCGAGGCAGATGTCGGACTGCAAGCAATGCTGGGTGTTGGTCTCGGTGCACGCCTGGCACTTGCCGGTGGTCGTGTCACAGACCTGATGCATCGGGCTGCAAGCCAGGCAATCCGAGTTGGCCGTGCAGGTCACCGTCGGGTTGCCTTCTCCATCGGTCGGGCAATCCAAGCCCGCGGGGACGCAGATGCCGAACGATGAGCATTCATAACCATCCGGACACCCTTGGCCGGTGTTCGGGTCACAGGCCACGCAGCGGTTTTCTTCCACCAGACAGGTGGTGCGGCCATCGGCGCACCCGTCGCAGTGGGCGTCCTCGGTGCAGTTGTTGAGCAGGCAGATGCCGGTGCCGGAACCGCCGGTGCCCGATGACGATGTCGAGGTCGTACCGGACGAGCTCGAGGTCGTGTTCGGGTTGGAGTCGTCGTCACACGCCGGCAGCAGCATCACAGCTGGCAGCAGAAGCGTGGCCGTTGCTACTAGGAGATTACGCGTCTTGATGATCACCTTCGTTGTCCTCCCATCGGAAGTTGCCGACAATTGCCGAACAAGCAAGTCATGGTAGCGGAAAAGCAAGGGCCGCACCAAGCCCTCTTGGAGTGGGGTCCTGCGGGATTGCTCGTTCCGCCAACACGGTCAAAATGAAGTTATGTCAGTATGTGTCACACAATGTCGCAGTTTATGCGCACATCGGTGTGGACAGATCAGCACCTGTCTTGGATAGTGTCTCATTGTTCCAGTTTGGTGGCAATCTAGGGTCGTTCCGATTGGGCTCCATGGGCCTCCGAGGGCGGCGGTGAGCTCCCACCCTCGGCTGGCAGGGCACGTCGCTGCCCGGCGACACATCGTCGGTGGTGAGGCGATCATCATCCTCCACGACAGTCGGGCAGAGCGGGTGGCGAAGATCGGTGAGCGAGAGTGGCTGTTGCTTCGCTGCGCCGATGGCACCCGGGATCTGGACGGCATCCGCGCCGCCGCGGCAGCTGAGGGACGAGGGACGAAGCGAGAGCACGTCGAAACCTTCTTTGCCGAGCTTGGCCGTGCCGGCATGCTCTCCGATGGCGTTGGACAGCTGCCGGAGCTGCCGACCAGACCCGCGCCGGACCGGCCGCTAGTGCCCCTGCCCAATTTTCGACTTCACTGCGACGGCTCGGGCAGCTGTTGTCGGCTCTACCCCACGACCGCGTTTTCGCCGATCGAGGTGTCTCACGCGCGAGTGCACGCGCCTGCGGTGCTGGACTGCGGGCTCGATCCGATGGGTGTCTTCACCCCTGAGACCGGCTCGGTCAGTCCGCCCTGGCGGTCACAGAGCGTCACCATGGTCGACGGGCGCTGTGCGTTCTTGTCCGCTGGGCAGCACTGTGTGCTGCAAGAGGCTGGCGGCGTGCAGGCCAAGCCCCAAGGCTGCCGGCACTTCCCCACCACCTTCGTGGACGATGGCGAGACGCTGCGCGTCAGCGTTGCACCCGAGTGTGCCTGCGTGTTTCGCAGCGCTCTGCAGCCAGCGCCGGGCGGTACGGCACTGGTCTCGCCGGCGATGACGTCGGCAGGTGATCTCGACCCTAGCGTGTTCGTGTCCCAGTTGGCCGATCGGATCTGCTTGACGCCGAGCTGGTCGGTTCCCTGCGCCACCCTGGTTGCGCTCGGCGGAGCGTTGGATCGAGGGCTGCAGGACGTCGATGCCGACTGTGATGCGGCGCGTCTATTGTGGATCCTCGCTGAGCAGCTAGAGCAGGGTGATTGTGATCCAACCCGCTTGGACGTTGCTGCGCTGATCGGTGTCGCGATGGCTGGGTCGAGAACGGCTCGAGCCCCTGACCATGATGAGCTGGCAGCTCTGGCGGGCGAGCTGTCGACCGTGCTGGACCGACGGATCAATCAAGACGCCGACTGGCGCGCTGAGGCGGACCTGGGCCGCCAGGTGCCACGCCGGATGCGAGGGGCCTTGACGGCTGTGGCACGACACGGCTGGCGCCTCGATGCCTGCCAGCGGTCGGCGGAGCGTTTCTATCTCCGCGCCATCTTGCACGGGCACCTCTGGCTCACCGGAAACGACGGTTCGCTGTGCGAGTCTCTCAGAGGTCGAGCGCTGCGTCTGTTGATTGCCCGAGCGATCACCGCCTCTACCCGCACCACGCAGCGAGCTGCCGAGCCGGCGCTCGACTACCCGCTGGCGCTGGTTGAGGCGGTGAGCCGAGGGTTCGGTCTGGTTCATAGCGAGCACTGGCCGTAGGCTATCGGCGGCGACTGAGCACGCCAAGCCATGGGGCGGTCCCAGAAGCACCGGCCGCCGCAAGACATAGCGCACGACAGGCTTGACTTCTGCGCCGAGGAGAGACAGTCGTGGGGTCACTATGGAGGCAATGGTGAGCATCAAGACGGGTTGGACCATCACAGCACTCTGCTTGGCCTTCGGTGCCTGCGGGGGAGAACAGCCGCAACCGCAGCCGCAGCCGCAACCCACGGCCGAGCCGGCACCAGACCCGGAACCGGCGCCACCACCAGCCGACGCGGGCACCAGTGGTCAGGGTGGCGGTCAAGCCGCGGTATCCGTGCCTGACAAGCCCCAGCCGAGTGGACGGCCGACCATCATGATGGGGCCGAGCAAGAAGATCTCGACGACCTTCGGCTCCACGCCCGGCGCGGTCTTGAAGTTGAAGGGGGCTGGCGGAACCATCACTTTGAAGATCCCCGAGTACGCGCTCTTCATGGGGACCAACATCACCTGGCAGATCGAGGCGGGGCACCACGGAAAGTCCAAGGGACCCGTGGTGGGGAGCGTCGCGTTTCTCGAGACGATGCTCGAGGGGAAGAAGAAGCCGGAGGCCATTCCTTCCCGCGGACCCGCTTACGAGTTTCGCTGGCCGACCGGCGGCAAGGACACCATCAACTTGGCGGTCGGGGTTCGAGCCATCGACAGCGGTGGCAATCCGGGAAAGGTCTCGGAGTGGAAGATCTATCCTCCGAAGAGCGTCGATACGGGCTTCAAGGAAGCCTATTTCTACCTGACCGAGATCGGCCCGGCGGCTTATTTGCATGCCACCACCGCCCCAGCCACCGTCGGTGCCGAGGCTGAGGCCCAATAGGCGTCTCCCAGCAGAGCGGTGGGCGGCGAGCGCTGCCTCGTTGATGGAACGGCGTCAGCGCCAGGGTGGCCAAGCGGCGGCGGCTAGATCGACCGCTGCGCCCCAGAGGCGCTTTCGGGGCACTCGCCGTCCGCTGAAGTAGCTGATCCCGGCCACCGCCAAATGGTGCGAGCCGACGACCCAACGCTCTGCCAGCGGGCGCCTGGGACCGTAGATAAAGCGGACCATTGCAGCGCGAATTCGCAGGTCCCGGCCCACCGGCGAGCGCATGACGGCGGCCCGGTAATCGCCAAACCGGTAGTCGCCTCGTTCTGCGCAGGTTGCGAGATACTCGGCCGCCGTCTTGCCGTAGAAGATGGCCTGGGCGATCCCTTCGCCCAGCACTGGATCGATCCCCGCCGCCTCACCGACCAGCACCACCCGAGACACGGCGCAGGGCTCGTGCCAAGCCAGGCCCCGTTCGGCATAGCGTCGAAAGTGAAGCCCCGTCGGGTCGATGCCGGAGGCCCGCAGTCGCTGCGCCAGTCGCTCCGCGATGTCCACCCGTGCCGCCTCAGCCCGCGGCGCACCTAGGTGAGGCTCCGGAGCACCACGAGTAAGCCGATAGACGCCGCGACACACCCTGCTAGCGCCATCGACTCGGGTCGGGAAGTCCCAGGCGTAGCCCACTAGGCCGTCATCGACGATGTCGAAGCAGAGCAGGTCGCGGTCCCGATCGGTTTGGGCCCAGGGCGTATCCACCTCGACGGCCTGTGCATGGTAACGGCCTCGAGGAAGACCGATGCTTCGACGCACCGTACTGCCCACGCCGTCGGCGCCCACGACCGCCCGGGCACTGAGGGCGCCCTTGGTCGTCGACAGCTCGACCCCGGTGGCCCGCCGCTCGAGGGTCTCGAGGGCCACGCCGTCCCTGACCTCTACCCCCTGCTCCCGCACCTGATCGAGCAGCGCCGCATCGTAGTCGATGCGACGCACCACCCGGGCAATGGGCCGACCAGGCAAGCGTGTGGTGAGGGTGCCGCAGCGGGCGGATACCTGGAACCCGGCGGTCGCGACGCTGGGCACTGGGATATGAACGCCAATAGTCTCAAGCAACCGATCCGCCCGAGCGCCAATGGCTCCCGCACAAATCTTGTCCCGAGGAAAGGTCGCCTTGTCGATCAAGACGATCCGGTCACGCAACCCCGGAGCCAAGTGGCACAAAAAA
Organism: Myxococcales bacterium; assembly: GCA_030590865.1. GTDB lineage: Bacteria > Myxococcota_A > Polyangia > Polyangiales > Polyangiaceae > JAPYTK01. The sequence goes on from JAUVCD010000459.1 coordinate 7,416, forward strand.
AGCGCGGTGGCGGCCCCTGCGGGACCACCACCGACGATCGCGAGCTCGAAATCAGTCAGTTCGAGTCCTCGAACTCCGCATCGATGACGCCGTCGTCGCTCTTACCCTTGTCAGCTGCCTCGGCATCGTCGCCATCCGGGGCCGCTCCGTCGGCCGGGGCACCACCGTCCTGCGCCGAGGCCTGTTCGTACATGACGCTGGCGATCCGGTGGGCCTCTTTCTCGAGCTGCTCGCTGGCCGCAGTGATCTTCTCGTCGTCTTCTTCCTCGAGCGCCTTGCGAGCCTCGGCGACGGCGTCGGCGATGGACTTCGCATCCTCTTCCGAGATCTTGTCCTTGTTGTCGTTGATCGTCTTCTCGAGGGTGTAGCAGAGGGTGTCGAGCTTGTTGCG
>JAUVCD010001082.1 GCA_030590865.1 Myxococcales bacterium
CGCTCGCGGCCAGGCGCCAACCCTCGAAGTCGCGCGAATACTGCGGGGCCTCAATCTTGACGAGGTCCGCATCGAAGTGCTGCGCGACCTCCTTCGCCACGCCCTCCGTGTTCCCGGACCGCGAGTAGTAGACCACGAGGACGCGCGAAGCTCCTTCGTTGTCTCGTCCGTAGGGCGCGCTCTCGATCCAGGTGGTGTCTCTGTGGAAGAGCAGCCCCGCGAAAGCAGCAGCGGTAACTGCTGCCGCAACAGCGACAACGGCGACAGTGGTCCGCATGCGATTTCTCTTGCCGATCGATAGTCCCTAAACGGACGAGTTTAGAACCGCGGTGATGGAAATGGGGAGAGCCGCATGAAGGCCAAAAGCCGCGTGAGGTAGCGCCAGATGCGGGGCCCTCACTCTTTCTTGGGAACAGCCTGTTTGGCCGCTTGTTTCTTCTTGGCTTTCTCAGTTGCACGCGCCTCCCGCTTCGCTGCCTTTTTCTCTTCTCGCTCTCGGCGCTTGTGGTCTTTGCTCGGTGTGACGGACATCTCGTTTTACCTTACCTTCTCGATTTCTCGTTCTTGTTTGGGGCGCGCTGGCTCCCGAGGACGGACGAATCTAGAACCGCTGTCTTGGAGATGGCGGCATAGCTCGCGGCCCATGGATCCATTGGCGGGCATTGTTCGATGGCGAACGTACCCGCTGCAGCGCCGACGTATTCCGTTGTGAGCTCTGTGGCTCGATGAATGTTCAACATGTGATGTGGGTCGGAGGTAGCTACTCGCTATCGTCATCGAGCAGGGCGCCCAATAGGGGTAGCACGAGGCGGTCCTTGGCTCGCCCGGTTGATGCCTTGATCGTGATGAGGGTCTCCAGATCGACCACGCGGATTTCGCGATCCCCGTCGGTCAGCACGATTGAATGGGGTAGGAGATCATCGAAGCCGCGACCATCATGCAGTCGGCAGAGTGGGTCCAAGGGGCCCAACGAAGTTGAAAGGTTGAGCTGGCCGTCGCCGGCGAGCGCGTCGCGCGCAGGCCGGATCACCCGGCCCGCAAGATCCCGGTGCATCGCGTCGAGCTGCTCGAGAACGAGCGCCAGCCGCTCGACGTTTTGTGGCGTGCGTTGGTGGACGATGTCGAGGTCGAGCGTGGTTGTGGGCGCGCCGTGCAATACCGCCGCCGCACCCCCAACGACGATGAACTCGACGTTGCCGGCGAGCAAAGCGTCGATCAGAGCCGCTAGGTCAGCCTGCTGCGGGTGGGACACGACGGAACCGATCGAGGGTGCGTGTGGCGTTCGAGCAGGCGCGTAGGCGGTCCATTGGGGAGAGGCTCTTGGACCACTGGAGCAGAGACCGATCCACTTCGAGTCGAGCTTGGCGCAGCTCGGGATCAGAGACGAGGTCTTCGAATCGGGCTTTGTGAATTGCGGTGTCCACGATGGCTACGACAATTGTGCGCCGCGGCGGAGTGTATTGCAAAGGGATGTTGCGCGTGCGGCGCCCAGGTCAACGCCCACGATTGTCGGCGAACCTTAGGTGTTGGCTCCCGAGGACGGACTCGAACCGCCGACCTAGTGGTTAACAGCCACCCGCTCTACCAACTGAGCTACTCGGGACCAGACTCCACGGGCCGTTACCAACCCGCGAGAGCGAACCCCTTTAAGGCGAAACGCGGACTTCGTCAAGACCCCGAGGCCGGCCACGGCTCGGCGGTGACCCCGGGCATGGAGAGGTCAAACTCCGGCTCCGCCGGCCATTTCTCCCCGCTGCTCTTGACCGGCATCTCCAACGCCCGCTCGAGCATCAGCAAGAAATCGTGGCGGTGCACCAACACCGCGCCGAGATCCAGGGTG
>JAUVCD010000372.1 GCA_030590865.1 Myxococcales bacterium
TGCTCGCCACGTCCACGGAACCGGACAAGTCCTGCGGAGGGGCGTTGGACTCAGGGGAGCCGTGACAGCTGTAGCAGGTGAGGTTGACGGCGATGACGCCGTCGACGTGCTTTTCCGGGGCGATGAAGGTCAAGCTGTCATCGATGACGTCCCCATGACAGGTCGAGCATTCGGAATTCTGTGGGTGCGGCGGCGCTGGCGGCAGGCCGTGACAAGATCCACAGGCGGCCAGCGAGTCGCGGGGGCTGGTCCATTCGGGCGTCCCGTCACCATGACAGTACGTGTCGACACAGCTGCGGGAGCCGTTGGCGTATACCGGTGAGCGCCCGCCCTGAGTCGCCAACCCGGTGAGCTCGACCTCGGCGGGCAAGGCCGTGTCTGCATGCCCGGTGCTATCGGTAGCGCTCGGTACCTGGTGGCACACGCTGCAGTCGAGGGCAGCGTGGGTGGCCGAGGCGAGCAAGTGGTGCTGGTGCGCGCCGACGCCTGGGTGAGAGGACGCGACGTTGCCGGCCAGGTCGATGGGCGGTGCGGCCTGGTTCTCAACGGAGCCGGGCCGCTGCGCCGATCCGTGGCACGCCGTGCAGGGATTCGGGCTTCCCACGTCCAGCTCGCGCCGGTCGAGGCAGCTCAGGCTGACTTGGGCGACGCCGGCGAGCGCCCCTGCCAAGGTGAGCGTTGCTACGGCACGACTAGTTCTCATGACAATACCTGCACATTGCTGCAGACGAGGAACGACCGCTCCGCCACTGCTCTGGGTGGGGCGTTCCGCCATAGCCGCCGACCTTGTGGCAGCGGATGCAGTTGGTCGCGGGACCATGGTCGTGACAGGCCGCGCAGGTCACGATGTCGCGGCGCGCCGCCCGACCATGAAAGTCGCTCGACGCGGTGTTGGGGCCGATCCAGCCCACCGGGTGGGGATTGGCGCTGCCGATCCGGGCGGCGCTGACGCCGCGCTCCACGTGGCAGCTGTCGCAGCTCGAGGTGGTATGGCAGCTCAGACAAGTCGCCGGTGCCGATCGCGCCTCGATTGGGTGCCGGGTGATGAAGTCGCCGCGGTGAATGAAGCGCCGGTCGATGGCATCTGGGTTGCGCGTTTCGACGGTGAGCGATTGGCTCTGATCGTGGCATGCCAGGCACGTGTCTTGGGTGTGGCACTGGCTGCACACCTGGGCTTGCCGAGTTGCCGCGCGACCGTGATCTCTCAAGAAGTCGCCGTCGTGGCGGAGGAATGTCTTGGGGACGAGCGCGCGAAGCTGGGGCTGGCGATGGCAGGGCGTGCACTGACCTCGATCGAAATCGTCGTCGTGACATTGCAAGCAGGCCGACATCTTGGGGAACATATTGCCTGCCGTGCCGTCCTCGGCGACGCCGACGTGGCACTTGACACATTGACCATGTATCTCCGGCAGCTGCAGGTGACTGGGGTGGTCGAATTCGATGCCTTGGGAGCTCGGCCCGCCTTGGGACAGGCGATCGACGACTGCCGACACTTCGGGGGCGCTGGACTGGTGGCACGTCGTACAATCACCGGGCGACAGGGTGGCGCGCCCTTTGGGCTGGCGAATGCCTGCGTGGCAGCTGAGGCAGGTGGGGCACTCGGGCTGGCCGGTGCCGCCGCAATCGCTGGCCGTCAGATGGGCCCGGTGCGGGAATCGTGGCGCCGGCACCTCATCGCAGCCCACTAGCCCAGCCAGCCCGGCCAAACAGGGGAGGGCGACGCCCAGAACGGAGCCCCATTTCATGGGGTCACCCAATCCATATCGAGCTCGAGCCGCGCGATCCCTTGTCCGTCCAGCGAGCCATAAGGGGTGCGACTGAGGGAGCCACCGAGCAAGAGCGATAAGTCGTCGAGGGCGGCCCAGCGCGCGTTGGCGGCGCCCACCCAGGCCGTGTCTACCCCTCGGATGGGCGTGTCGTAGATGTAGAAGTACGAATCAGCGGTGAGGGTTAACGGGTCGATGATGCGGTAGCTCAGCGCTACCCGGGGTGCGTGATAGCCATTGGCCGACTCGGCCACACGGTGGTAGCCGGCGCGCATCGTCAGTCGCCGCAAGCTGCCCGGGACGAACCTAATGTGGCCGCGGAGCCGCATCCCCAGCTCGCCGTCGCCGAAACGTTGCCCATAGCCCGCCGCGCCGAGCTGCAACCCCTCGAGGACCGCAACGGTTGCCCCACCCCCAACTTCGTCGAAGGGGTCGGTCGAAAAGACGCTGAGCACCGACTGGCGCGAGAGAAATAGGGCGGGCGTGGCGTGCAAGAGCTCGGCGGTCAGCGCCAGCTCTTTCAGCGGCAGAACGTCGACGCCAAAGCGAGCTTCCGTGAGGCCCCAAGCGTCGCCGTCCACCAAGGCGACCCCGTAGGCGGCCACCATGTCGTGAGGGGTGACCCTCAGATCTGCGCCGAGGTTTCGCCGGCCGAGCCCCTCGAATTCGTGTTGCTCGTGAAAGGAGAGGCCGAGCTGGCCCAGTGACGGTTGAGAGTAGTAGAGCCGCCCGCCGGCGAGCCAATGGTCGGCGCGGCGTGGCTCGGGAGCGAACTCTGCGTCGGGGGCCGATGGGGTGGGCGTGCGGATCAACGAGTCAGCCGCCGAACCGAGGTGGTGGTAGCCAGGGCGGTCGTTCCAGCGGGGAAGCACGGTGAGCCCCCCATAGCCATCGGCCCCCAGGCCGAAGGGAAGCCGAACACCCACGGCGGCCCCATCGAAGTGGGACAGGCGGGCCGCTCCGCCGGCGGAGAGCTGTCTCCCGAGCCTCGCATAGGCTGGTCCGAAGCGATGTCGCACCGAGGCGACGGTGATGTCACCATCGACCCGGCGACTGTCGCCGCTCTCCCCCATGGCCACGTTGCCCCAGGCCGCCAGCTCGACGTCGGTGCTGTCGGCCTGCCACGGCAGATCGATGTCAGCGACCCGGAATGAGGCGTATTGGTAAAGCGGAGCGGACAAGGTGGTGTCCACTACCGACCCGCCTGGGCCTGGAAGAGCCGCACGTTCGAAGAGCCTCAGATAGGTATCCGCTCCGATGGTGATGGCCATGCGATCGCCGTCAGCGCCATCCCCAGGCTCAGCCGCCATTGCCGAGGCGGGAGGCGTGAGCCAGGTCACCAGCGCCGCAGTGGCAAGCACAAACGAGCAACGGACCACCATGACCGGTTCAGTCGCAGGCTCGTGACGGGATCGTTGTCATAGGTGGCCTCTACCGTCCGTTCATCGCTTCGCTGGAGAGCGGCGTCGCACGGCTCGCGTCCAGAGATTTGCAAGATGCATACCTGGAACGCCATTGGCCCATCTGCGGCACGAAGGATGCATTCACCTTTGGCGCACGACAGGCGGTCGTGTGCCAGCACGCAGACGCACCAAGGAGGCGTCGCCCATGTGGTGCCACCGAAGGGCCGAAGGGGAACCCAAGGGAACTCAACAATGTTGTCCATAAGACGATTGTTGACCCGCGGTCGCCGCTTGAAGTGCCGCGGCATGGTGGCCGTGCCGAGCCCACGGCACCGGTGCCGGTTAATGGGCAGCGTCCGCCGACCTTTCGGCACCGGTGTCACGGGAACCGGACCATACCATCGCCCCATGGCGGTCGCCGATGGGACGGGCTCGAGCCAGCGAGGGAAGGATCGAGCCATTGGGGCTGCGTGAGCGCTTCTCCCGGCTGCGCCGGTCACGCAAAGTGGCGCTCCTATTTGGGCTCGCTTCTTGTCTGGCGTTGCTGGCGGCCGGACTCGGAGCGCGGCATCACGTCAAATACGATCCTCAATTCTGTCTGAGCTGTCATGCCTCAACCCAGGCTGAGTCCGGCGGTCATGGCGAGTCCCACCAATCGCTGGGATGTGACGCTTGCCACGAGGTGGACTTTGTCGAGGGGACTCACCAGTACTTGCTGGGCCGGTTCGGCGCGCCCCAAGCCAGCACCGGACATGCGGCGGCCGTCACGGGCCGCTGCAACGATTGTCACCTATCGACCGAGGCGAGCAAGTTTCAGATCGAAGAGACCCTCGGGCACCAGACTCACGTGCTGGGCGGGCCCGAGCTGGATTGCGCTCAGTGCCATGGCGATGGCGGTCATGACGTGGCGCCCAAAGCTGGCCTCTGCCAGGGGTGCCACGACGACAAAGCAGTCAACGAGCACGCCATGGCCGAGGTGCCGTGCCTGTCCTGCCATAATTTCCTCGCCAAGAGATCGATGACCGCGCGCAGGCCGGCCTTTGACTGCCAGCGCTGCCACGGTGGACGAGAGCAAGGCAACCCCGGTCGACGGTCGGTGGTCACTATCGCTGCCACCGAAATCTCGGAGACCATGGTTCATGGCAACGTCGAAGCCTGTGGGCTGTGCCACGATCTCCATGCTACCGAGCCCAACGAGCGCAGCGCTGGTCGGACCTGTGTGCGCTGCCATGGCGAGGTGACCGCTGCATCAGGCGGCCAGAGCAAGTCGGCACACGGTCCTTGTGCGACCTGCCACCAGCCCCACCAACTCCGAGCGGAGATCGCGGACGGTTGTGAGGGGTGCCACCAGGACGCACGGCCCCAGGTCGAGGGCGCTACGACGGCGGCCAAACACGTCGCTTGTGTGTCCTGCCACCAGGCCCACGAATTCTCCGGCGACGGGGTTGATTGCCAGGCGTGTCACCAGCCCCAGAGCGCCATGTTGGCCAACCGGAGTGACGAGTCTCACGGGCGGTGTGGCAACTGCCACAAGTCGCACCAAGCGCAATCGGAGCACGGTGCCTGCGCCCAGTGTCATCAGGGAACGGCAGGCCATGCCCATCCGGCCTGCGCGACCTGCCACGAGCCCCACGGTGACGGGACCATGACTAAGGGCTGCACCGCGTGCCACGGAAAGGCAGCTCTGGCGCTTCAGGCTGGCAATGACTCCCACCGTGGTTCCTGTGGCAGCTGTCACGCCACCCACTCGCCGGCCGGGGCGTCGGCCAGCTGTGCGCGCTGCCATGAGGACCTGGGCAGCGCCGCTGCGGTCGCGGGCAATGACGCTCACGAGCAGTGTGCCTCGTGCCATGAGCCTCACGGCTTCACGGCGACCAGCGGCGCGGCGACCTGCCAAGAGTGCCACCAGCTGCCCGCCTCGGGGGTCCATGAGGGGGACTGCCGGCAGTGCCACTCGGCCCACGGACCCCCAACGACCGGGGGCAACCAGGCCTGCGCCAAATGTCATGCGGATGCCGCCGCTCATGCCGGCAAGCACGCCGACTGCCGCTCCTGTCACGGCGCCCATCAGCCCTCCTCCCAGGCCGCCGGTTGCTCGCTCTGTCACCCTGGCAAGAGCAACGCAGTGCAAGGATGGAACGCGGCCTCTGGGCACAGCACCTGCGAGAATTGCCACCAGCCCCACCGGCCCCAAGGTGGAGCGTCTTGCTCGTCCTGCCATGCTCAGGAGAGCAAGTCCGCCCAGGGCAGCAAGCACCGCTGCTCGAGCTGCCACGACGTCCATCAATCACCCGGAAATTGGTGGGCAAGTTGTCGCGGTTGCCACAGTGGCCAAGAGGCGGCGACCCGCAGCCGGGGGCCCATCCACCAGCAGTGCGCCTCCTGCCATCAGCCCCACACCACGACGACGCCTGCGTGTCAGTCTTGCCATAGCGACGCGGCCCGATTGGGTGCCCACGCCCTGCCCGAGCACGGCGCCTGCAGGACGTGCCACGGGACCCATAGCTCCTCTCGCCCCACCCGAACGACCTGTCTGTCTTGTCACGACGACATGACCGACCATCACCCGGACGCCAACACATGTCTGAGTTGCCATCTGTTTCGCTAACCGGGCCTGCCCAAAGCCCGCTCGAGGTCGGCCCTGGCTCAACGCGCCAAAGCGGCAAAGGCACCCCATCATTCCCCAGCGACGAGGTGCGACGACTATTGGGCTCTCAGCCGTTAGGAGTTTGACGTGTCTCCAGACCAACGCCACAGAGGTCTCTACCGAAACCGAACGAGCTATCTCGGCTCGGTGTTGATGGTCGGTAGCGCCGTGCTGATCGTCCTCGCGATGATTGCCCAGGCGACCATCACCCAGCCGAGCTCCTACGTCGGAATCGTCACCTTCCTCATCCTCCCCGGCTTCTTTGTGATCGGGTTGGTGGCGCTTCTATGGGGCATGCGTCGCGAGGCCGGGCGTCGGCGCAAGGTGGGCCATGACGAGGCATTGCCCTATCCCAAGCTCGACCTCAACGACAGGGGGACTCGACAACGTTTCGTGCTGGCCCTCGTCCTCGGGACGGTGCTCGCCGGCTTGTTCGCCATGGTGGGCTATCACGGCTACCTGTTCACCGGCTCCAATGCCTTCTGCGGCACCACCTGTCACTCGGTAATGGAGCCCGAGTACGAGGCCTATCTGGGCTCGTCTCACGCCCGCGTCCCTTGCGTGGACTGCCACGTCGGCGAGGGCGCGGGCTTCTTCGTCAAGTCGAAGCTATCGGGCGCAGGCCAGGTGCTGGCGGTGTTGTTCGGGACCTTCGAGCGGCCGATCCCCGTGCCGATTCACCACTTGCGACCAGCGCGGGAGACCTGTGAACGCTGTCATTGGCCGAAGAAGTTCTACGAAGCGACTTTGGTACAGCAACCCCACTTTCGATACGACGAGCAGAACACACCCGAGCAAATCAGCTTGCTCATGCGTACCGGCGGTGGCGACAGCAACTTCGGCCAGAGCACGGGAATCCATTGGCATATGGCCATCCAGAATGAGATCACCTATGCCGCATCGGATCCCCAACGGCAGACCATTCCGTGGGTGGCCATCAAGCGGCCAGACGGTTCGGTGGTCGAATACCGGGACGAATCGAGCCCAATGTCGGAGGACGATGTAGCCGCCTTGCCACGCCGTACCATGGACTGCATCGATTGCCACAATCGCCCAAGCCACCGGTTTCCGCCGCCAGAGCGGTCGGTGGACCTGGAGATGGCCGCCAGCCACATTTCGCCCACGCTACCGTGGATCAAGACGATCGCGGTCGAGGCTCTCACCCAGTCCTATCCCACCAAGGAGGCCGCATCCGACGGCATCCGGAAGACAATCCGCGAGCACTACGACAAGGATTACCCTGAGGTCGCCAAAGCTCGCGCTGCCGAGATCGGTGTGGCCATCGATGCGACCATTGCCATCTACCGTCGATCCATCTTTCCGGAGATGAAGGTGGACTGGAGAAGCTACCCCGACAACATTGGTCATCGCTACTGGCCAGGGTGTTTTCGCTGTCACGACGACAAGCACGTTTCCCCTGAGGGGCAAAGGCTGAGCATGGATTGCACGCTCTGCCACACGGCACCGCAGCGCGGACCGGTCGGTGCTTTGGGAGGATTGATGCCAGCCACCGAAGAAGAGTGGCATCCCTGGAAGATGCCTGCGAAGCACGTTGCGATCGAGGCACACGAGGCATTGACGTGCCATCAATGCCACGCGGCAGGCCGTCGGCCCCGTGGCGAGTGCGGCGACTGCCACGAGTAGTGGCAGGATCGGTATGCAGGCTGGCATGGCTCAGCTGGCCTACCTCAGCTGGCCTACCCGGGGCAGCCGTTGCGCGGAGGTTGCAGATCGAGTGCCGGCGCTGCGTCTTGGCAGGCCGAAAGGTCGGCTGGCGCTGCGCGGCGCCCGCTGCGGACCATGGGACGACAGGTCGGCGCCCGGCCATGTTGGCGTCGTTCTTGCAATCCCTGAAGACAGCAATCGGTTGTGCTCGCTGGAGCGAGGGGCATGACGATTCCCGGAGGAATTGAGGATGCGTAAGCCATATACTCTAGCGATCGGCGTGGTAGCCGGCGCCGTGCTGACCGCGGTGGGGTTCAGTCAACGAGCTGACTCACCCGCCAGTTCGCCGGCATCCCTGCCCGCAGTCGCGGGTTCGGCACCCATGGGCGCGGCTGGCAACGTCATCGAGGGCAAAGTGCTGGAGACCATGGCGGTCGATCGCTACCTCTACCTACGTTTGGATCGTGGCGGCGGGGAGGGGACTTGGGTCGCCGTGCCTAAGGCTGAGATCAAGACAGGTGACCACGCCCAAGTGGTCAACGCCGCGCTGATGCGTGGGTTCGAGAGTAAGGCGCTCAAGCGAACGTTTGATGAAATCTATTTTGGCACGCTGGCTGGTTCGCCAGGCCCAGGGGCGCCCAATCCTCATGGGCAGGCGGGAGGGCCAAAGCCCGGGCTTCCGAGTGGCCATTCGGCTATGTCCGCCGGCAAAGGCGGTACCGCCGAGAAAGTCAAAGTGGGCAAGGTGGCGCCGGCCAGCGGACCGGACGGCCGCACGATTGCCCAGATTCATGGGCAAGCAAAACAGCTGAACGGCAAGCCGGTGCAGGTTCGCGGGGTGGTGGTCAAGAAGGTGGAGGGCGTGCTCAAGCGCAATTGGATTCACCTTCGCGATGGTGGCCCGGACGGAGCGGCGGATAGCGAGCTGGTGGTCACCACTCTGGCCAAAGTCGAGCTTGGGCAGACGGTCTTGGCCGCTGGCAAGGTGGTGGCTGACAAGGATCTAGGATCGGGGTATCGATATGACGTTCTGGTCGAGGACGCCGAGGTTACCGCTTCGCCCTGAGGTGCCCGCTGGGGGCGATGGCTTGGGACCTGCCTTAGTTGGCATCACCGTTGCAAGTAGGGGGGCGTGATGACTGGATGGAAGGTAGGGAGTTAGTGTCAGCCGACAACAACCACCTGGGCGTTCTGGTCGTCGATGACGAACGGTTGAGCCGTGAGACGGCCGTTCGGCAGCTGCGGGACGCCGGCTTTCTGGCCGAGGCTGTGGACAACGGCTATCGGGCGCTCGACAGCCTCTCCACTCAGCCCTGGGACGTGGTGCTCTGTGACCTCCGCATGCCCGGCATCGATGGGCTCGAGCTGTTGCGCAAGGTGCGGCAGGATCATCCGGAGATCGATGTCATCGTGATGACCGCCTATGGGACGGTCGAAACGGCAGTCTCGGCCATCAAGGACGGGGCGGCGGACTATCTCACCAAGCCGTTCAGCTTCAAGGAGCTCGAGCATCGGCTGCGAAAGCTCGAAGAGCTCCGTGGATTCCGGCGCGAAGTCGATGGGCTCCGAGCATTGCTCGGGGATGGGGGCGAGCAATGCTGCGGAATCGTTGGCCAGTCGCCCACGATGCGCAACATGGCCCAACTGCTGCGCACCTTCAGCCAACACACGGCCCCGGTGCTGATCACCGGCGAGACCGGGACGGGGAAAGAGATGGTCTCCCGGGCGCTCCATCAGCTAGGCAACCGAGCCCAGCGTCCATTCGTCCCCGTCGCCTGTGGTGCCATCCCGTCCGAGCTGGCCGAGAGC
>JAUVCD010000299.1 GCA_030590865.1 Myxococcales bacterium
GAGCCCGCCTGCTGCTCCCTCAGGATTCGCCGAGCAGCAGCGCTCGTACGCGCTTCTTCTTGATCCGACCGCGCCTGATGGCCTCGAGTGCCTCGTGCGCGTGAACGCGCGCCACCGCCACGGCACAAGCGTGCTGCATGAGATCGATGCGACCAATGGCCTCGGGGGGCAGGTTCCCGCCCTTGACCAGCGCACCGAGCACGTCGCCCTTTCGTAGCTTCTCGTTGCGGCCCGCCAGGAGCATCAGCGTGCGATTGGGCGGCTTTGGAAAGCGCGCCTTGCCCACCGCTTGGGGCTTGGGTCCGCGTTCGATGCGCAGATCCATGAACGATTCAATGCGATCCAGCCGGCGGCGCTCGCCGGGGATCTGCATGATGCTCAACGCAAGCCCTGCTTCGCCAGCTCTCCCCGTGCGCCCGATCCTGTGGACGTGGTTCTCAGGATCCCGCGACAGCTCGGAGACGATCACGACCGGCAAAGAGGGAATGTCCAAGCCCCGCGCGGCGATGTCGGTGGCGACCAGCACCGTCGCGCTTCGGTGGGCAAGTTGCAGGAGCGCGTCTTCGCGGTCCCGCTGGTCGAGCTTGCCGTGCAGCGCAAGGGCCACCGCGCCCCGATCCGCCAGGTAGGAGCAGAGCTGCTCGGTGTCGTCGCGGGTTTCACAGAAGACCAGCGCCCCGTCCGGACGGTACGCCGCCAGCAGATCGACGACGAGCTGTTGGCGCTGTCCCAGCCCGCATTCGAACACGAGCTGCCGCAGTTTATCCGGCTCCACCAGCGACTCGACAGCGACGAACTTCGGATCCTGCTGCGTCACGCGGCGAAGACGGTCAATCTCGGGTGGAAACGTCGCCGAAAACAGTAGCGTCTGGCGCTCGGCAGGGCACTGGTCCACGATCGACTGCACCTCGTCGAGGAACCCCATATCCAGCATGCGATCCGCCTCGTCGAGCACCAGCACTTGCAGCGCATCGAGGTTCAGTGCGCCGTTGCGCAGGTGATCGTCGACCCGCCCGGGCGTGCCCACGACGACCTGACTCGCCCGTTCCAGGGACGCCCGCTGGGTCTTGGCGGGGCGCCCGCCGCAAAGCGTGAGCACCCGGGTGTTGGCCATACGCTGCGCTAAACGCCGCAGCTCGGCGGCCACCTGCTCGGCGAGCTCGCGGGTGGGGCAGAGCACCAACGCCTGTGGCGCGGCTCGTTCCGTGTCGAGCCTGTTCAGCAGCACCAGGCCAAACGCGGCCGTCTTGCCGCTTCCGGTCTTGGCTTGTCCCGTCACGTCGCCGCTGGCCAGCATCGTGGGCAGCGTCTCGGCCTGGATTGGGGTCATCTGGGCGTAGCCCACCTCCAAGAGCGCTTCGAGCAGCTCAGGACGCAACGCGAGATTCGTAAAGGGACCAGTTGTCACGGTGCCCAGCGTATACCCTGCCGACGCAGTCCTGGCGAAGGCTCGCGTGAAACCCAGGTCGACTCATCGTGGTCCGCAAGCCGCAGGGCCACTGGGTGATGTGCAAGTTAGTCACACTCGAAGATCCAGCTGGCGGCGAGACGCTGACCGGTTGAATCCACACGCACAAACGCCCTTTTTCTGGATCGAGAGAAGTTGAGGATAGGACGCATGAACGCCCTTTTCGGCCTCGGGCAGAAGTTTCCGTTACGTCACATATGCGCAATTTCCGGTGCGGCAGCTGGGGCGTAGGAGCCGACCTGGTCGATACAGCGAGCGATCGAGCAGCTGGCGCGATGTTGTAGCGGTTCGATGAGAGCAACGTTCGCTGTTCTGAAAGCTTCCTGATATTGCTCCGCGATGAGCGGGGCCGGAACGCGATGTCGCTAGAGCGACCGAACACATACAAGCTGCGGACGAGCAAGCTGCCCATGATGAACGTCGTGGGCCCCGTCGCGATCCTCAGCGCGATTGCGTTCACGCTGGCATTGGGCAGCTGGTACGGCGTCGCGGGCATTCTTGTGGCTTGCCCTATGGCCTACCTTTTCTTGCGTACATCGGTCGATGTCGGGGTCGACGGCGTCCTGATCCGCAAGACTTTCTCGAAGCGATTCATCGCGTATGACGAGATCGAGAGCATCCGCCGCAAGAACGGCCTTGTTCTGGAGCTGCATTCCGGTGAAGTGGTCGCGCTTCACACCGACAAGCGCACCGCGGCCGAGATCGCCGCCGATGTCGAAGAGGCGCACAAACGCCATGCGCGCGCTGAGGGCGACGCGCTCGGCATGGTGTCCCCTGATCATGCCGACGCGGCCGCCTGGCTCGAGACGCTACGCGGTCTGTTGGGCGGCAACTCGGCGTACCGTCGACGGGTCGTGACGCCCGAAGAGCTGGCGACGCTGGTCGACGGCGCTGCCTCGCCGCTCGAAGCGCGGGTCGGCGCGGCCATCGCGCTCGAGAGCGCCGGCCAGCGCGGCAAACATCGCTTACGCATCGCGGCCGAGGGCGTCGCCGATCCCGACGAGCGCAACCAACTCATGCGCATCGCCGACGCCAACGACGAAGATCTCGAATCGGAGCTCGAGCAGGTGATGGCTAGACTTTCTTAGTCAGCCGTCAACCTCGACATGAGGCGACCGTACTGCCACCTGGAAACCCTGTCGTCCCCGCTGGCGTCGCGCCTGGTAGGTCACGCTCGACTTCCGGTGCCGGGTGGGCTTTGATCCCGCTTCGCTCTGCGCTGCCCAACGGTTGGGACGGTCGGGGCAAAAGGGGGAAGCATGCTCACTGTGGAGAAGAGTATCGTAATCAATGCGTCGGTCGGCGCCGTGTACACCTATGTCGAGGACCCAACCAAGCTGTCCGAGTGGATGACGAGTCTTACCGAGGTCCGCAACATCAAGGGCGAAGGGGTGGGCCAGAGCTACGACTGGACCTACCGTATGATGGGCATTCCACTCGACGGCACCACCACCGTCACCGAGAAGGTCCCCAACGAGCGCTCAAAGACCGAGACCACTGGCGGCGTCAAGAGCACGTGGGTGTTCACCTTGGTGTCCGACGGCGAGGCGACCACCCTGACGCTGAAGATCGACTACACCATCCCCGTGCCCGTGCTCGGTAAGCTTGCCGAGAAGCTCGTCGCGAGTCGTAACGCGCGGGAGATGGAGACCAACCTGGCCAACATCAAGGAGTGCGTCGAAGCCGACTGATGGCCGAAAATCGTCGCGGGTGGGCCGTAACGTCGTCTACCGACGTCAGCTTCACCCGCGGCTGAACGCCATCAGTCACTGTCCACTTTTGCAGCGCCTCTCCAGTCGGGCAGGTCACTGGAAAGGCGTCTGGCAGGCGCCCAGCTCATCGACGCGAAGCTCGACGACGTCGAGGTGGTAAGAGCTCGAAACATGCTCCTTGACGGCCCGCAGTAGCGCAGTGGCCAGCTGCTGCTTTGACGTCTTCAGCACGGCTGCTTGCTCCTTGCTCGCCACGAACTGTCGCAGCTCTGCAAGCGCGACGTCGCCAACTCGCTCGTCCCAGTAGTCCAGATGGGTGTCCGTGTAGCCCGGCTGCTGGGAGGCCAGATCCCACCGGACCGTTGCCCCAACGGCCACGCAGCCCTTGTCGCTCGTCATGTAGCGCTCCTTCGGCAGGCTCACGCTATGCGGCTCGAACCGACACGCGGGGATGGCGTCGACGGTCACGCCCAGCACGGTGAATTGGGGCGGTGATGATCCATCGTGGACTTCGAACTCGGTCATGATGGCGTCCAGCTGTGAGGCCAGCTGCTGGGGCTGGAGCTGGCGCGCGGCGACGGCCGAGTGTCGACGCGCCCAGGACCTCAGGGCAGCATCAGCATTACTGGTGACCCGCTCGTCGAGCTCACTTACCGTGGTGAAGAGCGGCTTCTCCCCTTTCCGCTCCCACCGAACGCTTCCGGTCACCTGCAAACAGCCACGGTCCTTGGTCACGTAGCGCCGCGCCCGTAGCTCCACCGACCGCGGCTGAACGGTGGTGAGGGTAGCGGCTGGGCGGGCCGACGCCGATGCGGACGGAGTCGCGACGGTGGCGTTCACCGTTGGCGCGCGACTCCCAGCGCTCCGTGTGGCACTCACCCGAGCCGGCCCCGAGACCGGTAGCGCCTCGCATCCCGCGCTCGCGAGCGCGCTTAGGAGCAACGCCATGCCGGTACGTCCCACGAGGCCAGTCATAGCACAGGCGTTCTGGGTCGCGCCCAACCCGGGCGCGAGACTACCGACGCTCCTGGGTGGAGGTGGCGATCCGGGAGGATCAGCGTTAGCTCAGCTGATTGTGCCCATTTTCGGCACGTTAGCGGGGGCATGAAGGTTGCAGCTCTGCTCACTGATGGCTCCTGCGCGTCGACTCTGCGGCATGACCCTAGGTCTCCTCAACCGCGCCGCGCTGCTCGGGATCCTGACCCTCGCGACCGCCTGTGTCATCTCAGGGCCCCGGGACGACGACCTGAGCCATGGCGATGGGACTCTCCCTCCTGATGACACATCGGGCGGCGGTAGCGACTCAACCGGTACGGGTGGCGACCCCCAAACACCGCCGCCGAGCTACCCTCCGTGCCCGGCAGAAGCGGATCAATGGTTCGAGGAGATCGCAGCATCGTTCACCGCGTCACTCCAAGCCGATGGGGTGCCGGGAGGTGCCCTGGCCATCGTCTGCGGCGGGCGCTTGTCCCACGCTCGCGGGGTAGGCAACAAACACATGAACGGTGGCGAGCCCATCAGCGAGAACACCCGCTTTCAATGGGCGTCGATCACCAAGATGTTCACCGGCACGGCGGCAGCCATGCTGATGGTCGACGGCAAGCTCGATGCCCATGCGCCGCTGTCGACGGTGTTCCAGTGGTATCCCAAGGCAACGTTCACGAGCCACCAGCTGCTGACCCACACCGCCGGCTTCCCGGAGATGTTCGACCAATACGGCGCCGACCTGCTGAGCACGGTGCAGGCCAATGTCGACATGCCCATGGCCACGCCACCGGGCACCACATGGAACTACAGCAACCCAGGCTTCGCGGTGGCCGGCCTGGTCATCGAAACGGTGAGCGGCCAGCCCTACGCCCAGGTCATTCAGCAACAGGTCATGGATCCGACGGGCTCGACCATGACGATGGACGTCAACACCGTTGCGGGTGGCGACTTCTCCTACGGCCACAGCATGGACTACGGCCCGCTGGAAGCCATTCCGCCCAGTGAGCCGCTCTACAGCGACGCCGTCTACGCGCCCATGGGTGGCGCCTGGGGCTCGGTGCGGGACCTGGCGCGCTGGGCCGAGATCCATCTCAATGACGGCGACGGTGTGCTGCCGCCAGAGGCGCTCGCCCTGGCTCGTGCCCCGCATGCAACCAACAGCTACGGCGGCCAGTACGGCTATGGGATGTTCATCGTCGAGGACGGCAGTCGCACGATCATTCACCACGGGGGCTCGGTGGCCGGCTTCGTGAGCGAGTGGGTCATCGTTCCCGACGCCGGCTTTGGCGTGTTCACCCTCGCCAACGCCGACTGGACCTACGCCGACGTGACCGACTTGGCACTCGCTCGATTCGTCGACTGACCGACTCCGGCGGCTCTCAGTCGGGCGTCGGCAACGGGCAGCCGAAGACGATGTCGACGTCGGTGACGGTGCCGTCTTATAGGTTGTGGCTCCTGAAAACTCGGACCAAGGCGAAATCGTTGAGGTGCTGCCGCCCTGCAAGCCGTCCCGCGACCCATCGTGTATCCTGAGCCAGTGCGCAAGGAGGTTTCCATGACACGCGTTCTGCTCTCGTTGTCCTTGGTCTCGACCGTCGTGATCTCCAGCTCGGCGCTCGGCGCCGACTATTACGTCGATCCCCAAAACGGTGCCCCCTCCGGCAACGGCAGCGCCGCCTCGCCATGGGAGACGCTCGAGGAGGTCGTTACCGCGGGACTGTTGGGCACCACGGTGAGTGCCGGGGACACGGTCCACCTGCTCAGTGGCTATCACGGCGAGCTCAACGTGAGCTCTGGCAGCTACGAGCCACCCATCATCATCGTGGAGGATCCGGGGCAGACCGCCGAGCTCCATCGGGTGCGGTTCAACAACACCAGCGGCTGGGTGCTGGACGGGGTCTCGGTGAGCTCGTCCCACGCCCCAGCGCCTGCCACCACCACCATGGTCGGCGTCGGCGACGGCGCGTCCCGGGTCACCGTGCAAAACTGCGACATTTTCACTGTCGCCGATGCCACGGGGTGGGGCGTCAGTGACTGGCTCGATGGGGCCAGCAGCGGTGTCTCGGTCGGAGGCACGGACGTCACCATCAGGAACAATCAGATCCGGAACGTGCGCTTTGGCATCACCGTCGATGGCGACGACGTGATGATCGATCACAACTCGGTCGTTGGATTCTCGGCGGACGGCCTCCGGGGTCTCGGTGACGACAACACCTTCCAGTACAACCTGGTGAAGAACTCGTACCTGGATGGCGATGTGGACTCCAACCACGACGACGGTTTCCAGAGCTGGTCGGTAGGTCCCAACGGCGTCGGTACGGGTGAAGTCCGCAACATGGTGCTCCGTGGGAACGTCATCATCAACGCGGAGGATCCCAACCAACCGATGAAGAGCACGCTGCAGGGCATCGGCTGCTTCGACGGCTACTTCGCCAACTGGGTGGTGGAGAACAACGTCGTCATCACCAATCACTGGCATGGCATCTCGCTCTACGGCGCCAGAGATTCGCGGGTGGTCAACAACACGGTGATCGACAACGAGAGCGGCCAACCCGGTCCACCGTGGATCTCCGTCACCGCCCACAAGGACGGCACTCCGAGCGAGAACACACTGGTGCGGAACAACCTGACGACCGACCTCGACGTGTCGGGCACCAATGTGACGGAAGACCACAACACGGTGCTGTCGGAAAGCGACTTCGCGGCCTATTTCGTCGACGCCGCGGCGTGGGATCTCCATCTGCTGGAGAACGCTCCCGCCGTGGATCAGGGGTCACCGGACCAGGCGCCCAGTCACGACGCCGACGAGATTCCCCGACCTCAAGGTGGGGGCATCGATCTCGGGGCCTTCGAGTGGCACGAGCCTGGCGTGGAGCCAGAAGGTGGCTCGGGTGGTACGGGCGGCGGTGGCGGCGGCGGCGTCGGCGGTAGCGGCGGCACCAGCGCTGCCGGCGGCGAGGCACAGGTTGGAGGCGAATCAGACGACGCGGGCGGTTGCGGCTGCCGCACTGCCCCAGCCAAGAGCGGCGGGACGGCAAGCCTTCTCGTGGCGCTCGCTTTCCTTGCTCCCCTGCGGCGACGCCGTCGCTGACCTGGCAGTCCGCCCGGCAGCCCGTTCAGGACGTGTGTGTCCCATGAAGGGTGAGGGCACTCCCGCTCGGGGTGCCCTCTGGGACGGGGTGCCGACGTTGCCGGATGAACCACTCTGAGACGGGGATGCCGGCCGAGCCATCGAGCAGGCCATCCCGTGGCGCCTGGACAGCGGCCTAGACGTCTTGGTGGCCCTGCTCAAGGGAGGCAAGACTCCCCACTACGCCCTCGAGGTGATGCGCTTCGACCAGCCCAACAAGGACACCGTGCTGGTCGAGTGGGCAAACTCGGCGGACAACTGCATCGTCTGGGCTGCGGGGAGCTCGGCGGGCCGGGCGACGCTCATCGGAAGCCAGCAGGCGGATCGCAATGGATACCGAAAGAAGGACTTGGTCGTGCGCATCAAAGCCCACGCTGGCAAATTCACCACGGCCATGATGGCTAGCTGCGAGGCGTATTACGACGGACGGGCCCCCAACCCTGCGCTCAGCATGCCTGCGAAGACCTTCGAGCTGGTCTTCTACTTCGACGGGCGGGGGTTCACAGCCGACGCCACGAAGCTAGCGGCGTTCACGGCGTTCCTGGCGCCCCAAGGTCCGTGAGGTCGGGCAGCTGCAATCGCGGTTGCGTCGCCGGCAGCAGTGAGCACGTCGTTGCGGGCCCAGCCGACGATGGCGTTCTTCACGGCGGCGATGACGTTGCCGAACATGATGGTCTCCTCTCCCTCGGTGGCGTGGGGAGCGGATCGGAGCGTCTCAGCGCCATGGACGTCAAGCCCTGCGGCACTCGCCAGCGGTGGCGGGTCGCCCCCCGGGGCGTGCTGGCGCAAGTGCACGATTCTGCTGGCGGACCACACGGGTAGCCAGCACGCCTATCAGCCGCCGCGCTAGCGTCCCCGAAAGGTGCTAGGTCCGCCGCCGACGCTGCCCCGGGGCGGTGTCGGTCCTCGCCATCACGGTGCTCTCGAGCGCCGTCGTATCGGGGCTGCCCTCGCGGGAGGACAGCAGCATCGACTCGATGATGCGGGCGATGTCGTGGGCGTTTCGCATCGTCCAGCCCGGGTGATGGTCATCGTCTGCCTGTGGCAGGTGTCCTCCCGAGGCGAGGTGGTAGATGTTGCGCTCGGGAACATGCAGCTCCTGCAGCGTCGCGAGCACCCGGTCGGTCGGAGCCACCGGGTCGTCCTTGCCGACGATCACCGCGCAGCGCTCGAGCCGGTCACGGCGCGAGGGGCATGCCTGGGAGACACCACGGTAGATGCGCGCAAGCACCTGAGCATCGATCGCCATGAATTGGTGGACCATGGCGAGCCGGTCTTGACGCCGGTGGCCCCGGGTGGCCGGGCCGTGGAGGAGTATGAGCTTCCCCAGGAGGTCGCGGGCCAGCTTCACCGGCCCCAGCGTTCGGATGATCAGCGCACTGAGCTTGAGCGAGATGCGGATGGACCGGTGCTCGGCCGGAAAAACGGGGGTGACCGCCACGCGGGAGGTCTGCTCGCCGAGCTCGTCGTCGGTCACCGACATCAGCGACAGACCAGCCAGCGAATGCCCCGCGAGCACCGTGGGCATCTCGTGCAGGCTGAGCAGCTCGCGCCAGCGCAACAGCGCGTCCACCAAGGCCCGCGGCGTAAAATGGCGCTCGTCCCGTGCGGTGGACGCGAAGGGGCTCCCGCCGAATCCAAGAACGTCTGGCACCAGCACAATGGCCTGCGCGTTGTGCCGGCAAAGCGAGGTGGCGACCCCCCGCCAGACCTCGCGATCGCAGAGACTTCCGTGGGCCAGCACCACCAGATCGCTGGCGCGGGCGAGGACGGAGGAATGGCCGATGGGCCCAAGCCTGCTGGTGTGTGCGTACATGGACCAGCCAAAGTCGGCGTAGCCGGTCGCCGCTCGAAACGCCTCCTGTGAGCCCGCCGCGACCTGGCCCTGGGCCTCCAGCGAGCTCAGGCGGAAGTCCGCTCGGTGGATGTCTGCGGCGACGGCATCCACCGCCAGCGGCGTGCTACACCAGCCGAAGGGGGCGCGCACCCGTCGTTCGGGGGCGAGTCGCAAAGGTGCGGCGTGACCCGCCAGATCGATCCTCTCGAGCTCGGCGGCGAAGGCTGCCACCGAAGGCCAGCGCTGCGTCGCGTCCTGGTCGAGGGCGCGCCGCAGCACAGCGATCAGCTCCGCCGGCAAGGTGTCGGGCAGGATCGCCAAGGCGGCCTCACGGTCACCTCCGGGGCTCCCTCCCGCGAGCATGTCGAGGAGGGTGCGGGCCAGCCCGTATTGGTCGGCGGCCGGGCCGACCACGCGTTGAGTCGCTTGCTCCGGCGCCATGTAGCCTGGCGTGCCACCTCGCAGAGCCTCGGCGGCCTCCTCGGCGAGGATGGCGAGGCCGAAGTCGCCCAGATAGACCGCGCCGAGAGCGTCGAGCAGAACGTTGCCTGGCTTCACGTCGCGGTGGATGACACCGCGCTCGTGGGCGTGGGTCAGCGCCGAGGCGAGTTGCAGCGTCCAGGCGACCGCCTCGACCGGCGCGATGGGCGTGTGCAGCCGCTGCGCCAGGTTCTGACCGTCCACATACTCCAGCACCAGGTAGTCGGGCCCGTGGTCGTAGAGCGCCACGATGTTCGGGTGATGGAGCCGCGCGACCGCCCGCCACTCCCGGTCGAGCAGGCGCTTCGTGCGCCCTCGCAACCACTCGAGCTCGAACATCAGCTTCACCGCGGCGGGAGCATCGGTTTCGCGGTGCCAAGCGAGCCAAACCTCCCCGGTGGCGCCGCTGCCGAGCTTACGGCCCAGGACGTAGTCGCCCACCAGGCGTCGCGCTCTGGCGTCTATGGCGGCAGCGTGGTTCATGCTCTCTCGAGCCGTCGAGTATAACGCCTACCACTTGGGAAAGGCCGTGATTGTGCTGCTCCTGGCGAGCGAGTCGCGGCTGGTGCAGACGCCGGTCACGCTGCGACCGCGGGACCCACAGACCGTCGGCGACCATCCACTTGCGCAGCGTCTCCAGCGACACGCTCAGCTCGTGGAGCTCCGTCAGCTTCTCATGCGCTAGCGTCGGACCAAAATCGGGGTAGCGTTCGTGCACGAGCGCGAGCGCTCGCGTCCGCACCTCGTCAGCGAGCCGCCGGTTGCTCGCCTGGCCACGCTTCAGGGAAACGAGCCCGACAGCGCCGCGCGCCTCGTAGGCCGCCACCAGCCGTCGGACCTGTCGCTCGCTCAGCCCCAGCAGGCGCGCGGCCTGCCGCTGCGTCAGCGTCCGCGCCACCACCTGCGCTATCAACGTCGCCCGGTCCGACTCCGCTGTGCTCATCGTCACCGTCTGTCCTGATTTCATGCCCGCCGCGATACCCCGAACCGGACATTTCTACTTTGGGCCTACAGCAGAAGTTTCCGTAACGTCACTTATGCGAAAATGGCGGCTGACCGCTGCGGGACAGCGCCCGTCATTCGTCCTTCGCTCCACCGGCTCAGCCCACCAGACTCGGGGACGAAGGGGTCACCAAGGCAAATCAGCCCAGAGCAGCATGTGATCGCTCGCCTCGCAGGCGAGGGCCCAGTCGGTGCTCGTGGGATCGGGAAAGAACATGCCGGTCCCGAGGGGCTCGCCAAT
>JAUVCD010000551.1 GCA_030590865.1 Myxococcales bacterium
AGCTCGATGTCGAGCTCGCGCTGCTCACCACGACGAAGGTCGATCTCATCGGTGAACCCCTCCCGGCCGTTGAGGGCCAGGGTGACCAGGTGGGGACCCGAGGGAAGCTCCACCGGCGCTGCTAGGGGCGTGATCCCTGCCGGACGCCCATCGATGCTGAGCTGGGCGCCGTCCTCGGCCCCCCGCAGCTTCAGCTGGGCGGGCTTCTCTTTGAGATCGATGTCCAGCGCGACGATGCCGCCCTCGGCGGCGGGGACCTCGCGGGTCTCGGTGATGTAGCCCTCACCGGTCACCACGATCTTGTGGGTGCCCGGCTTGACTGCCGCGATCAGGGGCATGTCCTGGGGGGGACCGCCGTCCACCGAAATCTGAGCGCCCTTGGTCTTGGACGAGACGACGAAGCGCGTCTCAGGAGTGGGTAGCAAGGGGGCGGGCGCGGGTTCGCCCTCCTCGGTCGTCGTGACCAGGGGCGAGAGCTCGGCCAGGGCCTCGGCCGCGTCGGCGCGACGGGATCCCTTGGGCGCCTTGCTGAGGTACTCCCGATAGCCTTTGAGCGCTGCCTGCAGGTGACTCTGCCCCCTGTCGATGTAGAACTGCCGCCGGTAGGCCTGGGCCTTGCTGAAGATGAGCCCCTCCCGGGGTACCAGCCGGTAGGCCTGATCGAAGGCCTGCACGGCCACCAGGTATTTTCCGGCGTCGTAGGCCTGCACCCCGGCGTTGAAAAAGGTGCGGGCCTGCCCGAGTTTGTCTTGTTGCGCCGCGGCGGCGGGCGCCAGCAGGAATGCCGCGAGCGCCGCCGCCCAGATGGTGCGAATGATCGGCCGTCCCATCGTGCTCATCCCAACCTCGGTACGCCCAAGAAGATGGCCACCGAGGACCCGTTGCCCACGGCCAGGTCGGCCACGCCGTCGCCATTGAAGTCGCCGCTGGTGACCGTCGTCCCACCGCCGATGACGTCGAACACCTTCTTGATCACGAGCTCGCCAGACGCCAGGTCCACATCGGCCAGAATGGCCTCGTAGGGGGACAAGACCACGATCTCGAGAGCCTCGTCGCCATCGGCTTCGAGGAAGGCAAAGGCCGTCGGAAGGGCCTCGGTGATGTTGGCCGGTCGAAGCGCGTTTTGCGGTTCGAGGGTGCCGCTGTGATCGTTCTGGAAGATGACGATACCCGTCGAGAAGGTGAACGTGAGCGGGTCTTCGTCCTTGGCGAGGACCACCACCTCGTCGGTCCCATTGCCGTCGATGTCCACCACCTGCACCTGGCCGCGGTACTCGAATTCGCTCATGCCATTGTCGTCGTACTCGGCGGTGCCCACCGGCTCTGTCGGGTTGCTTGGGTCATCGGGGGTTGGCGCACCGTTGACGAGGGCACAGAACCCGTGGTTCCCATTGGCGGTGATGCTCTCGGTCATATGCACGGGCTGGTCGTCGAACACCCAGGTTCGAACGGGATCGGTGCCGGTGACGTACTCGGCGCGGGCGACGACCATGGTCCCGTGACAGACTCCCGGCGTTTCACTAGGCATCTCGCCGAGGAAGTCAGGCGCTGCCTCGGAGAAGAGGACCACCTCGCTCACGTCGTCGCCGTCGAGATCGACGGGCGCCATGATCGAGCCATGGGCGACGAAGCCCCAAGGCAGATCTACCGACCAGCGAACGTCGACTCGTTCGATCTCTGCATCGCCGGTGGAGGGCAGCAACCACAGCGAGCCGGGCCTGGGGTCGGGAAAGCCGCCGGAATAGCCGTCGGGGCCACCGGGGTCGTTCGTCTGCGAGCTTTCATCGTCCATCTCCCGGTCGGCGTCCACGGCGAGCACGGCCAGGTCCAGGTGGCCATCCTCGCCCTGGAAGGAGCCCAGGGCCAGGCCCACGGGCACGAACTCGCCTGTGTCTGGCCAGACTTCGTTGTCCCGGAGATAGAAGGGGGAGACGAGCTGTCGGTTCGTGCGGCCCGCGATCATGGCGACGTTGGCTTGCTCCCCCTCGTTCTGCCGGGTGATCAGCATCAGGTCGTCCATCCCGTCGAACCCGTGCATGTCCCGCTTGCCGACCATCAGCTGCTCGATGGTCGGCAGCCGGCCCATCCGTGTGGGCATGGTGGGGCCGCCCACCGGGTTGCCAAAGGACACCGTCAAAGCGTGGTTGCCTGGCGCCACGTTCGGCGTTTCCCCCTCGGTGCCGCCCATTTCCACCAGGCCCTCGGCCACGGCGATGTCGGGCAGCAGGTCGCCGTCGAAGTCGCCGATGCCGAAGGCGATGAGCTGATCGTCCAGCGGAATGTCGTAGCGGTTGAAGGCGTTGCCGGCGTTGTTGAAGAAGGCGAAGAAGCTCTCCCCCGTGGCGGCTGCGACCACGTCGAGCTTGCCGTCGCCGTTGACGTCCACCACCTCCGCGTCGGTCCACCACACGTTGCTGCTCTCCGGCGGGAGGTAGACGATCTCCTGGATGGCGGCATCGCCGGCGTTGCTCCCGCCCAGGCTCAGGAGAATCCCCTCGACGGTCACGAGATCGATGAGGTTGTCGTCGTTCAAGCGTGCCGCGGCCAGCGGGCGGCTCGTCAGCAAGGGGTTCTGCTGGGCGACGGCCAGCGGGTCAGCGTTTACCAGGTTGTTCGCCACGTCGGCCAAGCTTGCCGGGTCGGAATGGAAGCGCCCGTCACCCGTCCCATAGGAGACGTAGAGAAAGGCGTCGTCGCCCATCGGCGGGTCGCCGACCTGGAGGAGGTCCTCAGAGACGATGATGTCCAGGTGCCCGTCGCCGTTTACGTCGGCGAGGAGCACGTCCGTGGCGGCGCTGGCCTGGAAGGGCAGCCGAACGGCCTGGTCCTGGACGGCGTCGAATGGGTTGAGGAACTCCGGCTCGGCGTTCGGAACGTTCGGATCGCGCGTGCTCGGCGAGAAGACGAGGACGTGGTTGTAGCCATCGAGCAGGAAGACCAGCTCCTCGCAGGGGGAGTCGGCGCTGTCGATGACGTTGCCCACGCGCAGATGACCGACCACGTCGTCTACGCTGTAACCCGCTGGCAGGAGGCCGACGTCGGGGCTGCCGAACCCGCCGTTTACCTTGATTTTGCCAACGGTCACACCGTCGTGGATGTTGTCCTCGAGGAACACGATCTCATCGCCTAGGTAGTACACCAGGGCGTCGCCGGTGGCGTCGCTCGTGCCGACGTACTCGTTCAGGGCCTCCATCAAGACGACCTTGGCGCCGTCGCGCTCGAAGGGGTAGGACGCGTAGAGGGTGGACTGGAGGGTTCGGTCCTGCTGCCCCCGGCTCACCATCACGGCTTCCTCGCTCGTGACCAGGTCGACGCCCGAGTCCTTTCCGTTGAGCTGCCCGACGACGGGGGGGCTGTCCGTTGGGGCGAGGGTGATTATCTCCACCGGGTTGCCCATGCGGTCGTTGAAGAGGACGGCTAGCCCGTAGTCGCTGTCCGCCACCAGGTCGTCGTTGTCGTCGTCATCGAAGTCGCCGGTGAGTAGCCGCACTTGGGTGTCGAAAGGAAGCGTGTCGCGCTGCTCGAAGCGACCGGTGGGCTGTCGACAGACCGCGTCCTGGCCGCAGGACATGCCATCCGGGCACTCCAGCTCCTCGTTTTCGTGGGTGGGGTCGCACTTGAAGCGACACTCGAACTCTTCACCAGGTTGCCAGCACCGGTTGTCCGGAAAGGTGTCACAGTCTTCCGAGTCGGGATCGACGGCGCGGTTGCCACAGATCCCCGCGTCCATTTCGTTCAGGCTGAGACAGCCAGTCGTGGCGACCAGGGCTGCGATGGCAGCCAAACCAAGCAAACAACGCATGATGCACCTCACCGGACCGCACGGTCTGGCGCGGTCGCCTGACCTAGAATACCAGATCGTCTTTGCCCGTCTTGGCTTTGCCGGTGGTGGCAGGGGCGCCCACCGGTTTACGGGGCAGCCGGGGCAGATCGATGGACACGAAGCCGTCTGCCATGGGCGTCACGTCACGGGTCTCGGTTCGGTGACCGGGAGCCTTGAAGGTCAGCTTGACGGGCTCGTCGCTGCGCTCGATGACGATCGGGCCGGGGGCAGAGCCGAGCTTCTTGTCGTCCCGGTAAACGTCCACCGTCTTCGGGGTGGACTGGACGGTGAGCTTGACCAGCTTCGGCGCGGCGGGATCACTCGTGGTGGCCGGCGGTGCGGCTGGCTCGCTCGTCGTGGCTGGTGTTGCCGTCACGGAAGTGGGTGCTGCCGCCACGGATGGGGCGGGCTGGGGCGTGCTCTCCTCACCGCCCTTGACGGCCAATACCACGACCAAGGCGCCAATCGCCAGGCCCGCCACGGCGACGCCGATGACCGTCTTGTTGCGGGCGCCGCCCTTGCCCTCCGCCGGGATCAGGTCACCGTCGGTGGCTGCCGGCACGGTGGCGGTCGAGGGCGTGGTGGACCGGAGGGGGGTGGGGAGGGGCGCCTCCACCGTCTGGGCCCCGCCCATCAGGTCCTCCTCCTCGGGCGTCAGCTTCCCACTGGCCACCGCCGTGGGGCTGGACAGGATCCCTGGGGTGCTCACGCCGCCGCGCTTGATCGAGGCCACCTCGACCTCTTTGCCTAGGTCCTTGGCGGCCTGGGCGAGGGCCTCGAGGCCGGCCTGGACCGATTCGGGCCGCTCATCGGCTTCCTTGGCCAGCATCTGCAGCACCGGTGGGTCGAGCTCGGGGGGCAAGCTGGGCACCACGCTCGACATGGATGGCGGCGCATGGGACATCTGCATCACCATGACCTTCATCATCTGTTCGGCGTGGAAGGGCAGCTTGCCGGTCAGCAGCTCGTGGGCCACGATGCCGAAGGAGTAGACGTCGGTGCGGTGGTCGACGCCCGTTCCGAGGCATTGCTCGGGGGACATGTAGTAAGGCGTGCCGATGGGCTGCCCGGTGGCCGTCTTGTGCCCGCTCTGGTGGGCCTCGCCGAAGAGCTTGGCGATGCCGAAGTCGAGCAGCTTGGGGAAGGGGTGACCATCCTCGTCGAAGGTCAGGAAGATGTTCTCGGGCTTGAGATCCCGGTGGGCGATGCCGGCGACGTGGGCCGCGTCGAGGGCCCGGGCAATCTGCCGCAGGATGGGGATGGAGTCTTCAATCGACAGTCGTCCCCGCTCCTTGAGGTAGGCATCGAGGGGCTTGCCGTCCAGATACTCCATGACGAAGTACTGGCGTTTGTCCTCCAGGGCGCCGAAGGAGAAGATGTCGATGATGTTGCGGTGGCGGATCTGGTTGACCGCGCGGGCTTCCTCGATGAACCGGGACACCATCTGAGGGTTGGTGGAGTACTCGCGGTTGAGCAGCTTGATGGCGACCCTCTTGCCGATCAGCGGGTGAACGGCCAGGTAGACCGTGCCGAAGCCGCCAGCGCCGATCTTCCGCTCGACCTCGTACTCGCCCACCTTCTGGCCCGGCTCGAGGTCCGGATCGACCCCGGCGAAAGCCTCGTCCGACAACAAGGATTCCCCGTCGTCCGGACAGCGATGGACGTCATCGTCGTAGTGTTTTCGGCACTTGGGACAAGTCGCCATGAGGAAGGACTCTCAGATCGGCCCTAGAATACCCGACTGGCGGCTCTCAGGCGAGGGAGGGCTAGCCGTAGTCCGCGACAACTGCATGGGTGCCGAGGCATCGCATCGCCCGAGGTCGCCCTCGGAGCGTCCACGCGAGAGTGAACGCTCCCGTCGTCGGCGAGGGGAGCTGGGTGCGGCAATGTGGTTGCGCCCGAGGCGACCAGAGGCAGGAGCGAAGGAGGCTGCCCGCTGCAGGCGCGAGAGGGCCCGTGCGCTGGCTCCTGCTACCCGGAGCGGCGCGGTCCGGGAGGGCGCGCTACGCGACCAACCGGTAATCGTGCTGGATCCCACCGAGGACGGGCAGCGCGACCAGTTTGCCGTCCGTGGGTGGCGGCTCGGCTAGCTCGGGGTAGGGAGCAGGAATCGCATGCGTCGCCTGCGATGGACGGGCGCCGTTGTAGTAGGCGATGAACCTCTCGCACACGCGCCAGACGTGCCGCTCGTTCAGAAAGATGCCCATGACCTCCTTCAGCCAGCGATCCAGATGGCAGCGGAAGCGCCGAGCACCAGCGGCGGCAGCGCCGCGGGGCCGGCTCCCGAGCTGCCCGAATATGCCATCGTTGTCGTGGATGAGGAACCGGGGGCCAGACCCGAACGGCGCGAGGTTGCGGATCTGCCGCTTGACCCAGTCCAGGCTTGGCTGAGCCGTCACGTTGAAGTGCACGATGCGCCGGGAACCGATCTCCATGACAACGAACACATACACAACGTCGAACAAGGCCGTGTACTGGACGAGGAAGTCGCAGGCGAAGATCTCCTCGGCGTGGTTCTTGATGAACGTCCGCCAAGTCTGGCCTCGACCTGGATCGCGGCGGCGGACCATGTAGCGACGGATGGTACTTGTGGAGTGGTGCACGCCGAGCTTGACCGTCAGTTCCTCGCCGATCCTGTCCTCGCCCCACTCCGGATGATCGACGCTGATGCGGCGTATGAACTCGATGTGCCGGCGCGGGATGCGCGGCCTGCCGACCTTGCCTCCTGCCGACCTGAGGCGCCAGAACAGCCGGAAGCCACGACGGTGCCACCCGATGACTGTGGCTGGCCTCACGATCACG
>JAUVCD010000787.1 GCA_030590865.1 Myxococcales bacterium
TCTCCATCTGTAAAGGTGAGTTCGAGCCGCTGGCGGGCACGACGGCACCGCTGGAGCTCGAGCCATGGTTCAGGCGTGCTTTCACCCAGGCGAAGGACAAGCGCTTTGCTTCGGCTGATGAGATGACCCGCAGCTTCGAGCGCGCACTGGTCGAGTTCTCGGTGCCTGAGTGGCCGCGGGCCGAGATGCGCTCCGGTCTCGATTGGGATGACGCGACCGAGCTGTTGCAGGGCGATGCGCTCAAAGCGCAGCTGGCGGCGCGCGCGCAAGCCGACGTCGAGCCAGTCACGAGACGGCCCGGCCAGGTCCAACCTTCGGACGACAGCACGCCGGGCTCACGGGACTTGCTGGGATCGACCCTCGACATGGTTGCCCCGCCGACGGTCGACGACCGAGCGCCGACCCAGGAAGTCTCACCGGAAAGAGCGGCCGAGCTGCTGAGAGGGGCCCTGGCACAGCGGTCACCGCTGGACGATCCAGGCGATCCACTGGGCGAGCCATCCCCTGAGCCTGCGCACGTCGAGCCCGGGCTTCGCACGGCAGCGGAAGCTGCGCCAAGCGAGCCTGGTATCGTGGCGGACCGGGACTCGTCCCAGGCGCTCGAGGAGATGCTCGCCCAGGCGCTGGCCCCTATCGCCACACCTTCGGCTCCCGGGGTCACGAGCGCTGCGGCGTTCCCGGCGGCCGAATCGAGCCCCGGGCTGGCGCCACCCGGCGAACCGTCGCCCCGCGAGTGGCCCATGGCACCAGCCCCTGAGCCCAGCGCGAGCCGGTTCGCTGCCGTTGCCGGCAACGGTCCTGCACAAGCCGCTCCGACGGCTACGCCGACAGGCGGCCGCGGCGACCCAACGAGCCCTCGCGCCGGGCAGGTCGTGCTGCTCGTCGGCCTGATCGTCGTTACCTTGGCGGTGGCTGCCTTCGGCTTGTGGCGCATTGGCTTGTTCGGTGAGCGACTTGGTGAGGAGCCGACTGCCGACGGGGAGCCGACGACGAGTGCCTCGGTCGTGTCGCCTGAGCCTGTTGTTTCAGCGGATGCTCCCGCGGCCACGGTGGACAGCGCCGAGGCTGGCGCCGGAGGCAGTGCCGAAGAAGGCAAGATCGGCTATCTCACGGTCATTTGCAGCCCTGCCTGCAGTCAGGTTTGGCTCGGTGACCAGCCACTGGGACGTTCGCCTTTGAAACGCCACGAAGTTCCGGTCGGGTCCCACAGCCTGTCGCTGATGGGGCCTAACCTGAAGCAGAAGATGTTGACCATCGAGATCGCTCCAGGAGAGCACGTGGTCAAGCGCACCTTGATGCAAGAGACGACGCCGGCGGGTCCAGCCACTGGTGCTGCGCCGCCGCCGGACGACAAAGCGCCCGAGTCGCCTCCTGGCGGTGAAGGGACCAGTGCCCCCACGACCACCAAGCCCAAGGCGCCTGAGGTCGACGACAAAATGGGCTTCTAGGGCTCTGAGATCGCCTAGGCTTCGTCATTCTGAGATGCCGTCGAGCCCGCTGATAAACCACCCACCATGTGATTGGGGTGAGCACTCCGGTGCCGCCCTGGTGTAAGCCTGGCTCAGGAACATGAAGAGCAGTGAGCTGTCCGGATTCTATCGCTTGAGCTTGGATGACCGTCGGGCGCGAGTGGCCGAGGTGACCGGTCTGAGCTTCAGTGAGCTTCAGGCATTGTCGGCCACCTGCGGGTTGAGCGACGAGCAAGCCAACCGCATGGTCGAGAATGTGCTGGGCGTGACCAGCTTGCCTCTCGGAGTCTGTGTGAACCTGCGAGTCGATGGTCGCGACTGCCTGGTGCCGATGGCCACCGAGGAGCCCAGCGTGGTGGCCGGGGCCAGTCACGCTGCCAAGCTGCTGCGAGCTGGCGGCGGGGTCACGACCGACGTCTCGCCAGCCCACATGATGGGTCAGGTTCAGGTCCTCGACGTGCCGAGCCCTGAGACGGCCATGGACGCCATCAGGGCGGCCAAGGACGACCTGCTCGCCCAGGCCAACAAGGGCGATCCGCAGCTGGTGGAGGCTGGCGGTGGTGCGTTGGATCTCGAGCTCCATCAGCTTCCGCCGCTCGGTCCAGACGATCCTGCTGGTCCGATGTTGGTGGTTCACCTCATCGTGGACGTTTGTGACGCCATGGGGGCCAACGCCGTCAACTCGATGTGCGAGCGGATCGCCGCACCTCTCGAGCAGCTCAGCGGCGGACGAGTGGGTTTGCGTATCGTGTCGAACCTGGCCGACCGTCGCACGGTCCGCGCCCAGGGCTCGGTGCCCCTCACGGCGCTCGCCGGTCGTGAGGGCGGACAGCCCGATGACCTGGCTCGCCGGATCGTGGACGCTTCGGTTTTTGCCGAACGGGATCCCTATCGAGCAGCGACCCACAACAAGGGCATTATGAATGGCATCGACGCGGTGCTGCTGGCCTTGGGGCAAGATTGGCGGGCCGTAGAGGCCGGCGCCCATGCTTATGCGGCGCGCCATGGTCGCTATACGGCGCTGGCTCGCTGGCGCCTCGAGGGGGAGTCGCTGGTCGGGCAGCTCGAGCTGCCGATGGCCGTGGGAGTCGTCGGGGGTGTGCAGGGTGTGCACCCGACGGTTCAGGTGAATCGGCGCCTCACTCATGTCGGATCCGCCGCCGAGCTGGCTAGCATCGTTGCGGCGGTGGGCCTGACCCAGAATCTCAGTGCGTTGCGGGCTCTGTCCGCCGAGGGCATCCAACGGGGACACATGCGGCTGCATGCGCGCAACCTGGCTGCTGAAGCTGGCGCAACAGGCGACGTCATCGACGAGGTCGCTGAAGCCATGGCCTTGAACGGCACGGTGAGCCTCAGTGCCGCCAAGGAGGCCTTGGCGCAGCGTGAGGCACGGCGGCGGGAGGCCAGCCGCATCCCGGCCAGGTATCGAGGGCAGGGGGAGGACTCGTTGGTCGAGCGCTTCGCCAGGCTGCGCGATCAGTACTGGCCCGCCATCGCCGATCACATCGACCAGGTGGTGCAAGGTGCGATCCCTGATGACTCGTCGCTCGGTGTCATGTGCGCCTACCACATGGACACCGGTGGCAAGCGCTTGCGGGCCCTGTTGCCGCTGATGGTTGCCGAAGCCTTGGGCGAAAAACCGGAGAAGCTGCTCGCCCTCGGGGCGGCTTGCGAGATGCTGCACAACGCCACGCTGGTGCACGATGACTTGCAGGATGGCGATCTGGTGCGCCGCGGGCAGATGACCGTGTGGAACCGCTTCGGTGTGCCCCAGGCGATCAACCTGGGTGACGCGATGTTCTACTTCGCAGTGCTCCTTTGCCAGCGAATCGACACCCCAGTGCCTCGCCGCGAGGCCTTGGCGCGCCGGCTGCTGCTCGCCACCCTCAGCGTGATCGACGGGCAGGAGCGAGAGTTCGGTCTCAAGAGTCGTGGGAATGTGTCCCTCGACGACTACTGCACCATGGTTGAAGGCAAGACCTCCGGTCTGTTCGCTCTGCCCATGGCCGGCGCGGCCGAGCTCTGTGGAGCGCCGACCGAGCTGGTGGCCGGACTCGAGGAAGCGGCCCGGCACCTCGGTGTCCTGTTCCAGATCCAGGACGACACTCTTGATCTGTACGGCGACAAGGGTCGTGAGCTGCGGGGCAGCGACATTGCCGAGGGTAAACGGAGCGTCCTGGTGGTCCACGCTCTCGAGCATGCCAGTGAGGATGACGCCCGCTGGTTACTCGGGGTGCTCGACAAAGAGCGCACCAAGACCAGCCGTGACGAGATCGCGGAAGCCAGTCGGCTCCTCCAAGCGACGGGCTCGTTCAGCTTCGCCCTCGACGAGATCGAGCGGCGCCGACAGAGCGCCTCAGCGGTGCCGTCGGTCGCAGCTCACGAGAGTCTCCACAGCCTGATTGTCGGCATGGGTGACCTGTTCCTCAAACCTATCGAGCCGTTGCTCGACCGCTGAGCCTGGCGG
>JAUVCD010000394.1 GCA_030590865.1 Myxococcales bacterium
CACCGGGCCAAAGGCGGTTTCGGTACAGGCCTGGTCAGCGTCACACTCAGCGCTACCGCCAGGACACGGGACAGCTCCGAAGCAATAGCCAACCCCAAGGGTGTCGAGCTGACCCAAGTCGAAACAGAAGAAGCCTTCGGCGAAGTTGCAGGTGCCGTGGTCGACGCATGACCCGGTACAGAAGGCGACGTCGCCCAGCTGAGAATAGACTGTGGTTTCACCTACCTGCACGATGCTCTGGTAAGCGCAGAGTCCCTTGGCCGGGCCGCCACAGTCGTTAGTGGTCTCCAAGTCGCCACCCCAGGAGCACAAGGCCGAGCACAAGTGCATGGCTTGGTTCTGCTCGGCCTCGAAAGCCAGGCAGAAGCCCTGGCACCCGTCCTCGTCGTCAGGACTGCCCTCATCATCAACTTCACAGGGGCCGGTGCCGAAGGTCATGCCCAGCCGAGGCGTGTCCACGCACACGCCGGCACGGTAATCACAGCCACGACCGTCGCCGCAGTCGGCATCGGAGCCACACATCGGAATGCACAAGGCGGCGCCGCCTTGGATCGGCACGCAGACTAGATCGTCCCGACCATGGCATTTGTCAGGGGAAAGCGGGTCGTAGGGACCGCCCTCCGGCGCGCCGTACTCGCAGCCGAGCACGCAGATCTCGCTGCGGCACGAGCTGTCGGCCGGGCAGTCCTCGTCGATGGCGCAGTCTTTGGTGCAGTAGCCGTTACCTGGACCACCCACGACCTCGCCCCCCAGGTAGAAAGAGGACAGGAAGGGCTCGTCGTCGCTCCATTTGCTGCACCGGCCGGCCTCGTCGGCGGCATTGCAATCGACGTCGTCGGTGCAGGCCAGGCCGATGACCGACCCACCTGCCTCACCGGACGAGGTCGTACTCGACGAGCTCGAGGTCGTGCTCGTACTCGACGAGCCGCCTCCGCCAGCTGCTGTCTCCATCTCGTCGCTGTCGCTGGCGCAGGCGCCAAAAGCACCCACCAGAGGTACCGCAAGCGCCACGATCAGGCTGAGGCCCTGAACCCCCGCCACTCGTGAGCTACTGTCCTTGCCAAGCATCATGGCAGCCTTCGATGGCCAACACCGCGCTAACTAAGACCCCACTCACCAGACACGCCGCTCAGAGAGCGACCGCCAGGTCAACGACGATCCTAGTAACTAAGTTACCGAAGAACGGTGAGTCCCGCCACTTGCCTGCTACCCGGGCTCGGGCAACGAACGCTAGTCGATAGGCGTCACGAGGCCGTCGCCACGCTTGGACTCGGGGCTCTCGGCTGGAGTGTGGCTCTGTCGCCGCTTGATCGGCTCACCTTTGCGCAACGTGCCGGACTTCCGGGACATCGACTCGGCACCGTCGGACTTCTCCTTCGTCCGGTTGCCTTTGCCTGCGATGTCGACTGGAAGGAACATTTGGCGGTTGCACAAAAAAAAACAGCGCCACAGCGGACCTGGGGGGGGAAGGTCTCCGCCGAGACGCTGGCCATTCTTAGTGCACGAGGTGTGCCAACACCCAGTTAACGTAATATCAACAACTTATAATACACATTTGGCATGTTCTATTTCAAATGTGAAATTTAACTTTCAGTAATGAAGGCCTGACGCGTTCAGACGTCCGTTCAGTGACCCCGCCTCTTCCGCTTTCCTGAACGGTGAGCCGCACCACTTGACGAGACATTCTGCACCTCGTGCCAAGGACAGGATCGGGCCGGCAAGGTCACCCGCAGCGATGTTCGTGAACGGCGTCGACGACCGCTTTCACGGTATCGACCGGCGTGGTGGGCACGATGCCGTGGCCGAGGTTGAAAATGTGGCCAGGACGACCGCCCACCTGGTCCAGCAACTGCCGGCTTCGCTCCACGGCCAGCTCGGGCGGGGCACACAATAGCAGTGGGTCGAGGTTTCCTTGGATGGCGTAGTCCGGGCCAATCCGGTCCCAGGCGATGGGCAGGTCGATGCGCCAATCCACTCCAATCACCGTACCCCCCGCCTCGCGCTGGGCCTCGAGCAGATGAGCGGTATTCGTTCCGAAGTGAATGACCGGAACGCCAGTGCTCATCACGTCCTGCAGAATGCCGCTCACGTGGGGCTGCACTAGTTGGCGGTAGTCCTGCAAGCTGAGCGCACCGACCCACGAGTCGAAGAGCTGGACCGCCTGGGCGCCCGCATCGATCTGGGCTCGCAGGTAGCGGCGGATCACCTCGCTCATCTTTCCCATGAGCAGGTTCCACGTCTCTGGCTCTTGCCACATCAAGGCCTTGGTCTTCTGGTAGTTCGACGACTTGCCCCCCTCCACCAGGTAGCTCGCCACGGTGAACGGGCCGCCGGCGAAACCGATCAGCGGTGTCTTGCCATCCAGCTCGCGACGGATCAGCCGCACCGCCTCGAGCACCCAGGGCAGGCTCTCTTCGGGGTCGCAGATCCTCAGCTTCTCGACATCGGCACGGCTGTGGACAGGCTGGTTCACCACCGGCCCCTCACCGGCAACGAACTCGAAGGGCGCGCCCATCGGCTCCAGGATGAGCAGGATGTCGGCGAACAGAATGGCCGCATCCATCGCGAAGGCCGCCAGGGGCTGCAGCGTGACCTCCAGCGCCAGTTCGGGGGTCCGGCAGATGTCCATCAGTGAGTGCTTCTTACGGACCGCCATGTACTCGGGCATGTAGCGACCCGCCTGGCGCATGAACCAAACGGGCGTGACGTCAGTGGGCTCACGGCGGCAGGCGCGCAAAAAGCGATCGTGCATGGGGTGATTAAGTGCACGGAGCGCGGCGAGGTCAAGAGAGCCCTGCTCCTCAGCGCACGGCTCAGCTCACGGCGGTGGCCCCCTGGGTCCGCTCCCAGCGCTCGATCTCCCAGGTCAAACGCGTCGCGCCAACCACCCCAGCAGGCAGAAACAGGAACAACAGGCAGGGCACCAAACCGGCGAGCGCGAGCCCGAAGCTGAAGCCCAGCACCGCCCAGCGATGGTTAGCCAGGGTACGGACACGGTCCCCAATCGACACGCCGCTGATCGACATCGGAAAATCGCAAAGGTCCCAAGAAATGGTGAAGGCTGCCAACAACAGGTTGAGCGGCACAGTGATGATCGACGCAACCGGTATGAACAGCGAGATGATCAAGAGCAGCACGATCGCGGGCAGCCCGAAGGTGTAGCCGACCATTACCGACAACAACGCGCGCCCGATGTCGGACAGCCAACCTGTCGGCTCGCGGGTTGGGGCACCGAGATCGCGCTCCTGTTGGCGCACCAGTCCTTCGAGCGCCGGACCTGCCAGCGGTTGGGAAAGGGCGAACGCCAACAGGCAGCCCACCACGATCGCCAGGGCGGTGGCCAGGATCTTCAAGAGAACGACACCGACACCGGCCAAAGTGCTGACCGTTGGTCCGATGAGCTGGGCGATGAGGTCGGGCACCCAGCCGACGGCCCCAAAGGACAGCACCACGCTGGCCACCGCAGCAATAGCCAGCGGCACAGCCGCCAGTGGCCAGGCACCGGGGTGGGTTGCAAGCCACCGAAAACCACCGAACAGGCAGCGGAGACCGGTCATGAAGGTCGGGCGGGCAGGCGGCTCGGGCGGAGCGAGTGCCAAAGGGGCGCTAGTGCCTGACGGCTGGGTCGACATGCCACCCAACCATACCGCCAAAGCGCCTCGGGCGGCACGGGCTGTGGTGGTCGCTGGGGGCGAGGACTCGTGTTGAGAAGGCCTCACGACGAGAGGCCCCCTAGGCGATTGCAGCGGCGCCTCGCCTCGGATACCGAGGAGGGATGCTGAAGCTCGCCGCTCCGATCATCGCAGCCCTGGTGCTCCTCAACGCCTGTGACACCAAGGTCCAGCAACAGCAACCCCCGCGCATTCCCGACGCCGAGGACGACGGGCTGTCCAGCGGTGACGGTGCCGACATCGCAGAGACCCCGGACGCAGGTTCGGGAGTCGTCGAAAAGAAAGAGCTCACCGCGGAAGATCGTCGACGCCGCTGCTGCCAACAATGCGCCACTGGCCTGGAGAACGACAAGACAGGCGACGCACCGGACAAGATCCCGTGCCAGGATTTCACGGTCCACGTGAAGAGCGTGTGCCTCAAGTGGTTCCACAAGAACCCGATGAAAGCCTCGGAGGCCGGGGCCTGCCTGGCAGAGCTCGACGCCAAAGCGGGTGGCGGTGCCGACAAGCCCTCGCCTTTCGCCGATACGGGCGCCAAGCCGGTGGACCCGAAAGGGAAGTGAGCCTTCGAGCAGGCGGCGCTCTTGGCTGAACCCAGGACAGGCAAGCCCAGGACAGGCAAGCCGAGGGCAGCCGAAACGATGGTGCGGCTAGCAACGGGCGTCTGGACGCTGCTCACCCTCGGAGCACTGATCGGCCTGCTCGGCTGCCCCGAGGTGCCGCGATCGCGGTCACAGGGCACGGCAACGGCAAGCGATGCGACCGCTCTTACAGCTGCCACCGCTGCCACCAAGAGCCAGCGGGCCGGACACCCGATAGGCAAGCGGATCGAGCTGCAGCGCACCGCCATGGGCACCACGGTGACGCTGGCGAGCTACACCACCGCAGCGCTGGACCAGGAGGCCGTCAGGCAAGCGCTCGACCGAGCCCACCAGGAGGTCAGCCGCCTCGAACGCCTGATGACGACCTGGCGTGAGGACAGCGAGGTGTCGCGCATCAACGCCGTTGCGGGGCGTCATGCCGTTGGGGTGTCGAGCGAGACCTTTGGTGTGATCGCCAAGAGCCAGTGGATCAGCAGGCGGTCCCAAGGGGCTTTCGACATCACCTTCGCTTCAATGGGCAAGCTGTGGCGCTTCGACGAAGACTTGGTGGCCGAGCTGCCCGATCCTGCTGCCGTCACCGTGGCCCGAGCCAGGATCGATTACCGACGGATCAAGCTGGACGAGGCGGGCAAGACGGTGATGCTCGAGCGACCAGACACGCGCATCAACCTCGGCGGTATCGCCAAGGGCTACGCCATCGACCGGGCCGCGGCGGTGCTGCGTCAGGCGGGGCTCGAGACCTTCTTCGCCCAAGCCGGGGGCGATCTCTACGTGGAGGGTCGCAAGCCAAATGGCGAAGCCTGGCGGGTGGGCGTCCGCGATCCCCGGGGATCGAACGGATCATATTTCGCCATGCTGCCGGTGGAGGACCACGCCTTCTCCACAGCCGGCGACTACGAGCGGGCCTTCGTGAAGGGCGGCAAGCGTTACCACCACATCATCGATCCGCGAACCGGCTATCCGGCCACCGCCAGTCGCAGCGTCACCATCTGGGCCAAAGATGCCCTTACCGCCGACGCCATTGATGATGCGGTGTTCATCCTGGGCCCGAGCGAGGGCCTGGCACTGGTCGAATCGCTCGACGACTGTGGCGCCCTGATCGTGGATCAGAACAACAAGGTGTGGATCTCCAAGCGCCTGGAAGGACGAGTCGAGATTCGCCACCAGCCGACCGGCGGCATCTGACCGTCTGTTCGGGCGGGGGGACCTAATGGCGCAGCCAACAAACCCCGTATGGGCCCAGCTCGATTTCGAGCGTCGAGCTCCGGGGCGACCAATGCGTTCCGGTCAGCAGGTCGACGTGGTCACCGTCAGGCGCATCGTTGATGGGTAGCGACAGAGCCGCCTCGCTCACATTGGTGAGGCATAACACCTGATATCCAGCCAGCGCCCGCCGCCGTACCGCCAATACCTTTGGGTGCAATGCCAAGATGTCCTGACGGGCAGCCGGGTGAAAGGCCGGCTCGGCGCGTCTGACCCGCAGCAGCTCGCTTACCGCAGCGAACACTCGGGACCCACGGCCAGCCTCGTCGGCCAGCAGCTGCTCGAGCTCGCTCATGGTGAGCTTGCGCCGGTTGAGAGTGCGGTTCTCACCCGTGGCGGCCAGACCTTCATGCCAGTTGGGCGTGCCGAACAGCGAGTGGACGTACAGGCCCGGCATGCCTTGGAGGCACAACATGATGGCGTGGGCTGCCCGGAACCGGGCCACGCCTCGATCGATCGAATCGCCAGGCGGCGTCAGTCCGTCATACAGAGTGGTGGTCAGCTCGTAAGGGCAACGCTCACCATCGCCGCCGCTGCGATAGTTGACCCGCCCGCCATGAGCCTCGGTGCGCTCGATGAGCAGCTGCAAGCCCTCGGTCGGTAACAAGGGCTCTGCCGGTCGCACTCCGATGCCGTCGTGAGAGGCCAGAAAGTTGAAATAGGTGCACCCCGGCGCTGGTGGCGGCACCGTCGCGAGCCAGCTGGCGAGGTGCTCCGCGCTGCCGGCGTGGAAGGCGTGGAGCACCAATGGCGGCAGGGTGAAGTTGTAGACCAGCTGGGCCTCGTCGCTGCCGTCGCCGAAGTAGGGCTGATTCTCTTCGAAGGGCCCGTTGATCTCGGGCACCAGCAACACCTGGGGCGCGACGGCATCGAACACCACCCGCAGCAGCTTCACGATGCCGTGGGTCTGAGGCAGATGCAGGCAACTTGTGCCGAGCTCTTTGTAGAGCAAACCAACCGCGTCGAGCCGCAACAACTCGGCGCCATGGCCGACGTACTCGAGCAGAATGTCGACCACCTCGAGCAACACCTGCGGGTTGCGATAATCCAGATCGATCTGGTCGGTCGAAAAGGTGGTCCACAGGTGGCGGGTGCCGCTTGACGACTCGAAAGGCGTCAGCAGCGGATGCTCCCGCGGGCGGTAGACCGACCTGACGTCAGTGTCCGGCTCGAGAGCAATGAAGAAGCGGTCGAATGGCTCCACGCCTGCCAGAAAATCGCTGAACCACTCACTCTTGGCCGAGACGTGGTTGATGACGGCATCCAACATCAGGCGGTGATCGGCAGCGAGGGCCTCGACGTCCCCCCAGTCGCCCAGCTCGGGATCGACTTGCCGATAATCGATCACCGAGAACCCATCATCGGACGAATAGGGATAGTGGGGCAGCAAGTGGAGCCCTGAGATCAGCCCGGCGAGCTTTGCGCCAATGAAGCGCCGCAAAGTCTCGAGCGGGGACTGCCCGTCGCTGCGAAGCTGGTCTCCATAGGTAATGAGCAGCACGTCCCGTTCGTCGAGCGTCAGCCCAGGCTCGATCGATTGCCATTGCGGATGTTGCTCACTGAACGCAGTGAGCCGCGGCGCCAGCTGGGACCACAGCCACTCGGCTTCTTGGGCTCCGTAGATCTGCATCGCCAGCGCCATGACGCGCTCGTGAGCGGTGTTCAGATCGAGGGCCATCGATTCACCAGATCAGCGCCCGACGGTACCACGGGCAGCAACCGTCACGTTCGTTGGAGGTGGCGAGCCTCCACCCGCCGGTGAGGTCACTCCCAGGTGCAAGTCAGCGGTGCAATCAAAAGCTTGCTAATGATTTCTTCAAATACTACCCTCTAATTATGGTCACCGTGACTCACCGCATCGACGAGCAACTCAAGCTCGAGCTCGACCAGTTCTGCGAAGAGCACGGGCTAAAGCAACAGGCAGTCATCCAAGAGGCTTTGGCTACGTGGCTCGAAGACGCTCACGACGCCGCATTGATTGACGAGCGGCGCGAGGGCCCATGGTCAGACTGGAACGATGTCCGCGACGACCTTTAGAGTGGTCCTGCATCGCGACGCCGTCGCCGAGGTGCGAGAGCTTCCCCAGGGGACTCGGGCACGAGTCAAGCAAGCGATCGATGCTCTGGCAGCTGACCCGAGACCGGCAGCGTCGGCCAAGCTGAAAGGTCGACCTAACGCCTACCGAATCAGATTCGGGGATTATCGACTCTTGTACGAAGTTCACGCGACGGAGGTCGTGGTCTACGTCGTCGCTATTGCCCATCGTCGCGAGGTGTACAGACGTCTTCTGCGCCGAAAGTCGTAACGGCGGTGCAGCCGATGCGACTCTAGTACGCCCCGCCGACGGCGGGAGGTGGAGCGAGAGGGCGTAGCCAAGCCGGCTAGCGACGCTTCTTCGGCGTCCACTCTTTCCAGACGTTGCCCACCAAGCCCGGGCGTGGCTTGAGGGTCTTGTCGCCAGGCTCCCATCCGGCTGGGCACACCTCGGCGCCTTGGGTCTTGCGAACGTGCTGGAAGGCCTTGAGCTGACGAAGCGCCTCATCGACCTTACGCCCCACGGGTGGAGCGAGCACTTCCTTGGCCATGACCACGCCATCGGGATCGATGATGAAGCGGCCTCGAATGTTCACGCCCTTGCTTGGTCGATAGACCCCATAGAGACGGCCTACCTTTCCGCCGCCATCGGAGAGCATGGGAAAGGGTATGCCGCCCTCGACCATCTTCGACAGCTCCTTCTCATCCCACATCTTGTGAACGAACTTGCTGTTCACGCTAATGGCCAAGACCTGCACGTCCAGCGCAGTCAGGTCAGCAATTCGGTCGGCGACCGCCGACAATTCGGTTGCTCAGACGAAGGTGAAATCCCCAGGGTAGAAGCAGAGCAGTACCCATTTGCCTCGGAAGTCGGACAACTTGACGGTGGTGAACTTGCCTTGGTGATACGCCCCAAGCTCGAAATCAGGAGCCGCAGCACCCACCGAAGCCACCTTCGGGCCTGCTGTTGCAGGCGCCGCGGTGTCGTTCGAGGCCACGACGTGGCGAAGCTCGACCACGCTCGGCGACGTGGTCACATTGGCTCCAGTGGCCGCCGGTGATGCAGGCGGTGGAGTGGTGCTCTGACATCCCAGGCTCGCGCCCATCAAGAGAGAAGCCACGAGAATCGGAGTCTTGTGCATGATGGTACCTCGAAAGAAAAGAGGACGGCGCTGAGCCCAGTCAGGCGCCATGGTATTCGACCGCAGGCCGAGCCACCCCTATGCGGGACGGGGCGGCGCTCGTCAACGACCAACGGCTGAGCCACCATCACGCTGTGGCTGTCCTGTCACAACCGCTTCGTG
>JAUVCD010000120.1 GCA_030590865.1 Myxococcales bacterium
GACGGTGTTCCCCCGAGATCGCGCTCAACGTTGGTCTACTGCACCCTGTCCACTTGGGCTAGACGTGCCAATGGGCGAGTCGCTAAAAAAAACGCGCCAGATTACTAGGTTTATTCAGTAGTGAAACACCTGCTCGAAAAGGCGTTTGCGTCCGCCCGAGCGGTGGCTCCGCGCCAGCCGGTTGCGACGCGCCGCAGGTCGTGTCGGTGAAGGAGGTCGAGGTGTGGATTGGGGCGGCGGCTGTCACTCGGCGACCACCACCC
The DNA here is from genome assembly GCA_030590865.1 of Myxococcales bacterium. Taxonomy (GTDB): domain Bacteria; phylum Myxococcota_A; class Polyangia; order Polyangiales; family Polyangiaceae; genus JAPYTK01. Next base: position 264 of record JAUVCD010000120.1, read on the forward strand.
ATTATTCGCATAGGAAGCGATTCTCGGGAGGTTGGCGGCGCCATGGCCCTTCACTATAGTCGGCGCGGGGGTGGGAATGGACTGCGAGGTCTTGCGGACGCTGTACGTCAAAGCGAACGGACAGATCCGCTGCAACGATGACGTCGGGGAGCGCGTGGTGCTGGGTGCCGTGGATGACGGCAATTCGGACTGGAGCATCGCGGATGTCCTCGCCAACGAACCGTACGCCAAGATCCGCAAGGCTCTCGCCGACGACCGCCCGCCCTGGGACGGGGTGTGTGAGCAGTGCCCTTTCCTGGCAAGAGGAAGCGCGCCTCGTGACCTATTGGTCGAGCGACGCATCTCGATGCTTCACCTCGAACCCACCCTTGCCTGCAACCTTCGCTGCCCCTGTTGCTCCAACCAGGCCCAGTTGAGGGAACGTCCGCAGCCGCACACCATGCCCGTGGGGATGTGGGACCAGCTGCTGCGATCGCTGCGCGACGGCAACTACGAGCTGGATGTCATCCGATACGAGGGTCAGGGCGAGCCATTGATGCACCCCCAATTCAGCGAATTCGTCCAACTGGCCCGCAAGCACTTCCCAGCGACTCGTCAGCGGCTGACCACGAACGGAAACTTCGACTACGCCAGCAAGCTCGCCGGCGCTCCTTTGGATGACGTGCTCGTGTCTTGCGATGGGGTTTGGCAGGCAAGCTACGAGCAGTACCGGGTGGGAGGCGAGGTCGAGAGGGTCATCCAGTTCATGCGGGATGGCCGCAAGCTGACTCCCGAGCGGCGGCCGACCATCCGCTGGAAGTACATCCTGTTCGAATTCAACGACAGCACCGAAGAGTTGGTGGAAGCCCAGCGCGTTGCGCGGGACATCGGGGCCGCCCAGCTTCTGTTCATCGTGACCGGTACGAAATACCGATCGCAGAAATATGCGCACGAAAACCTGGACACCTTGCCCATCGAAAGCGATCTCGTAGCGGTGCACCTCCACCCGGTCGTGGACCTGGTCGCCCGGCATGGTGAGGATCAACGGCCCCCCTGGCTCGACGCCATGTGGCGCAAGCGAGGATGGCCGCGCGCCCCCCGGCTTGATACCACGGGGCACGAGCCCGAGTTGAAGCCCCGCCTGGCTCGTGCGAACGATCGGACCTCACCCCGCGCCCGGGGGCACAACGCAACGCTGCTCAAGCGCCTTTGCGGGAAGAAGCTGGCCAAGCTGATCCGCGACCCGGTCGCCTTCTGTCGGGACTCGCGGCACTCGCTGGTCCGATCACTCGGGCCAGTGCTGCTTCGACGAGTGGGGCTCTGGCGAACGTCGGAATCGGCGAACCGCTCTCGTCGACGGTGACCACGGTGCTGTGATGGCACCTTGCGTGGTCCGCCCCAGGATCATCAGCTCATCGTCCTGCGGCGTGACCGACCGGTCGATTCCCCTGTGCCGTAGACCTGGCCTAGAATCCTCCGGACACCCCAATGCTCGGAATGGTAATGGGACCGATCTCCTGCCCGCCACACTCGAGCCCACCGCGGCCCGCGAGGGCCTCGGCCACCCGGCAATCGAAGTCCAGCGTCTCTTTGCGGGCCGTGATGTTCACCCCTTCGAACACCAGGCTGACCCAAGCCAGGTCATCGATGTGCCAGCGTTTCTCCAGCCTGGCATCGATGCGATGAAAGGCCGAGCGCCGCAGGGCATTGCGCCTGCCCACGAGGGTCGCCACGTTCGGATCCTCCGGGTCGTCGAAGGATAGGAGCGAGTAGGGGCGCCCTGAATAGGCGGTAAGCCGCGCACCAGCGTGCCAACCGGCGCCGAGAGCCGCGCTGAGTGCCAAATGAAAGACGTGGCTACGGTCGAAATCAGCCAAGATGGTCTGATCTCGAGTGCTGCGCTCGGCCCGTGACAGGGTATAGGACACCAAACCGCCGATGCGCTTGGTCAAGGATCGACGGATCATGACCTCGAGGCCATAGGCACGCCCGTCAGCTCGGTCACCAATGGTGCATCTACCGGTGCCGACCGCACAGGTTGCGCTGAGATCGGTCAGGTTGGCGTACCAGTGAACAAACCCGGTGACCTTGGCCTTCAGGTCCCCCCAGAGGGACAGCTCGGCGCCCTGGCTGAGCTGCACGACCTCTTGGAGCCCGCCATCCATGGCTTGTGGATCCAGCCCCGGCACAGCCACGATGAGCGCCGGGCGCTGGTGCGCTACGCCCACGCCGGACACCGTGGTGAGCCAAGGCAGCGGATGAACCCTGACCGTGCCACGGGGATCGATGGCGGCCTGGCTGATCTCCCCTTCGGCGAATAGATCCGAGCGCAGCCCAGGTACGATCTCGAGCTCGTCCACTGGCCGAATCACCAGATCGGCATAGGCCCCGAGCTCGTGGGTCCGGTTCGAGACGAAGGCTTGGCCGACATCGAAAGAGATGCGGCCATCGTCCTCTTCCGTCGGGTCCCCAGGTGCTGGGGACGATGGCTGCAGCACGGCCTCGAATTCGTGGCTGTCGATCTGCAGGTGGGTGCCCCCCCGCAGCCGCACCATGTCGTGCAGCGGCAGCTCGGCGTCGGTCCGCAACCCGAGGCCGAAAGACGTCATGGCGCCTTCTTCGCCCAAGCCACTGCGGTCGTGGCCCAAGGTCACGCCCGTTCGCACCTTGGGCCGCCGAGCAGCCGCCGCAGGCCCGAGGGTGCGGGGCGGCCCGTGGTCGAGGCTCAGGTGAAGGCGATGGAACTGGACCGCAAACAGCTCCTGCTCCTGATCGCCAGTCACCTCGCCGAGATAGTCATCGCTGCCAAAGATGAGCACCTTGAGGCGGTCGCTGGAGCTGAGCGCGATACTGCCACCGGTCTGGTAGTCCCAGTAGCTCAGATCAGTCCCTGGAGTGGTCAACGACAGGATCGCCGCCGTATAGGAGTAGCGACCAGCGGCGAAGACATCGGCCTTGCCATCGAACAATGGAACCTCGATGAAGGCGCTCGCGTCGAACACCCGGATATTGGCCATTCCGCTGACTCGATAGGCCGGCGGAGGCGTGCGAGCAGCCACCACCCCGCCCACGTGGCCGCCGATCATCGCTGGGTAGGGTCCTGGATAGAAGTCCACACCGTGCACCAGGGCGCTGTGAATGACGCTCGGACCTACGCCGAGGTGGTAGAGGAACGGCACGCGAATGCCGTCGATGTAATAGGCCGTCGACGAGGGGACCGAGCCGCGCACGATGAAGTGGGGGAGCCCAGACAGCATCGGCGTGACGCCTGGCAAGACTTCGACGGCCCGCAGACTGTCGCCGAACGCACCGGGCAACCGCTCGATCTCCCGGTGCTTGAAGGTGTGCTGGCCAGCGCTGCGACCAGGTGGCATGGGTTTTTGCCCGTGCACCACGACGTCAATGGGAGCCAGCTCCCCCGGATCGACGACCGTCTCTTCTGAATCCCCTGCGTCCACCGGAGGCTCGTCCTCGACCGCAGGCGCCTCGGCCCCCGGCTCCTCAGTCCCCGGCTCCTCAGCTGGCTCGTCGCTGTCCGGGAGATCAGCAGGCGCCGCGCTGACCGGCACATCGTCGAAGATGGGATCCTCGACCGGCGGTGACCCGTCACGGGTCGGCGGAGGCTGGCCCCAGCCAGGGGTGGCCATGGCGAGCGTCGCCGCCATCCCAGCCCAGGCCGCCACGCCCGTGTTGCGCCACCTCCACATGCCCTTGCCGGTCAGGGTAGCCGAATTCGGCCTGGTCAGCTTTGCTGGCAGAAGCGCGACACCTATACTGGCCACGAGGACGACCCGTCATGGGCGATAAGCGCCGTGCACAACTGACCTTGATCTGCGGTCTGTTCGGGATCCTGGGAGCTTGCTCCGACGCTGGTGGCAGCGACCAAGGAACCGATGGGGACCAGGGTTGGTCCGATCCGGTGGTCCTCTCCCGAAGCCTCGATCGCCCCACGGCGCTCGGCCAGGACCGGTTCGTGCTCTATGTGGCCAACGAGCAAGGGCTCGTTCAGCTGGTGCCGAAGGACGGGGGCAAGGTCACCGCGGTAGCCGAGAGCTTTGGGCTGGCCGCCGATCTCGTGGTGGATGGAGACGATATTTACTGGCTCGATGCCACCTGGGGACGGGTGTGGACCATCTCCGTCGCCGGGGGCGGGCCCAGCCTGATGGCGATTACCCAAGATAGGCCGCGCCGGCTGGCCGTGGATGAGAGCTACCTTTACCGAATCGATGACGGCGGGGCGGTGATCCGACTATCCCGCGCCGAGGAGCTGCCGCAAACGCTCAGCACAGGCCACCTGGATCTGGGCGACTTGTGCCTGGACGACAAGCGGGTGTACTTCACCGACCGCCAAGCCGGTCAAGTGCTGGCCGTACCTTTGATCGGCGGCCCGGTGCACTATCTCGCGCTGGCACAAACCCAGCCCGAGGGCATCGCGGTCGACCAGCTCCGGATCTACTGGACGACGGCCACCGCAGTCATGTCCCTGGCCATCGACGAGCCCGACACGGAGCCGGAACCCGAGGTGGTGGCAGACCAGTTGTCGACCCCCGGCTGGCTGACGGCTGCAGGAGGCTACCTCTACTGGTCGAGCACGACCGACGGAACGGTGGTGCGGGTACCCAAGACAGGCGGCTCTGTCGAAGTGATTGCGACTGGACAGGATCAGCCGGGGGCGCTGGTGGTCGACTCGAGCGCCGTCTATTGGCTCAATCACGGCACGGCAGCAGGCACGGGCACCGTCCAACAGGCGGAGTACCACTTCGCTGAGCCGACCGACTAGGCCACAGACTCGACGGAACGGCTCGTTCCCGCCCCGCAGCCTGGCAGGCGCTCAGAAAAAGCGACGGAATCGTCCGGTAGCGCCGTTGGTGCTGACAGAGGCTCGACAGTGAGCCTGACCGCAACCGGCTAGACACCGAAATGACCAACCTTTGAGCGGCCCGGGAAGGCCGCCCGAGACAGCGTGAGGCAACCCATGAAAAGCACAGGAATTCCGCAGGTTTCAGCCCTTCTCGCAGCCCTTGCCTTGGCCGTCCCTGCATGTGTGACCGAGACGGGACCCGAGGGCTCAGACCCTGAATCGGTGGCACAGAGCAGCGCCGAGCTCGAGCAACAGGCCAGTAACGGGCCAGCAGCCAAAGGCCGCAGCAAAGGCATGCGCGAAGCCATGACCAAGCACTTCGCCGAAGCCGACGCGGACGGCAACGGGCAGATCACCCGACAAGAAATGGAACAGTCGGTTGCCGCCCGGTTCGCCAAGGTCGACGGCGATGGCGATGGCACGCTCAGCACCGAGGAGCTCACGGCCATGAGCAGAGCCCACCGGGGCCAGTTCGCAAGCAAGCGCGGGCGCTTCGGCAAGGGCCAAGGGCCCCACAAGATGGGTGACGGGATGCGTGGCAGGATGCGCGCCGCTATCGACACCAACGAGGATGGCAAGGTGACCCTGGACGAGTTCTCCGCCCACGCGCTGCAGCGCTTCGAAACGAGCGACGCCGACGGCAATGATGCGGTGTCCTTGGAGGAGATGCAGTCCTCGCCCAAGGCGCGGAAAGGACGCCGAGGTGGCCATAGCAAGCAGGGACGCAAGGGAGACGGCCTGCAGCGGCTTCTCGAGGCCGACAGCAATGATGACGGCCAGATCACCAAGGCCGAGGCCGTAGCCTCTCGCGCCGCCAGGTTCGACGAGCTGGATCAGAACAGGGATGGCGTGCTCGGTGAAGACGAGCGGCGCTACAAGGAGGGACGGCGAGGCTCGTCGCGAGACGGCGAAGGCCGCCGCCAGGGCTTCGGGCGCATGGATCAGAACGACGACGGTCAAGTGAGCCGTGACGAATTCCTCGCCCGCCCGGACCGCATGTTCGAGCGTCTCGATGAGAACAACGACGACGTCATCTCAGCCGAAGAGCTGAAGGCCGCCCCGATGAACCATCGCAAAGGCCGGCGCGGTTCGGCTAGGGTGGGCAGGTAGCCCAAGGATGCGCTCGGCGTGATGCCCTGCCCCCACCATGTCACCTGCAGCCGCCTCGTCCGAGACCGACGGATCAATCTCCGTCTGGCTAGACGAGGCGGCTTTGCTGCGCCAGGTCGCCGAGGGCGACGGCGTGGCGAGCCGGACGGTGGTCGATCGCTACCTGACGCCCATTCACCGCTTCGCTTTTCGGTTGCTCGGCGATCGCGCAGAGGCCGAAGACGTAGCCCAGGAATCGTTTCTCAGGCTTTGGCGCCAAGCGCCGCGCTGGAAGCCCAAAGCCAAGGTGAGCACTTGGCTCTACCGCGTCGCGCGCAACCTCTGCGTGGATCGCCTGCGAGCGCGGCAAACCCGACAGGACGCCGCGCCACCCAATCCGCCGGAGCCCAGTCCAAACGGCGCGTCATTGCTGGAACGCCGCCAGCTCTCCGAGACGGTTCAGGCAGCAGTCGGGCAGCTGCCCGAGCGACAGCGGACAGCCCTGGTGCTCGTTCACTTTCAAGGCTTGGGCAACATCGAGGCGGCGAAAGTAATGGATGTGAACGTCGAAGCCCTCGAGTCGCTCTTGGGCCGAGCGCGACGCCAGCTGCGCAAGCGCTTACGGCCCCTTCACGACCGGCCCGACGACGCTGCCATCACCTCAGGGGATGAACCGATGCACCCAGGGCAACCGCCGCAGGGCAAGGGAAGGACGCCATGACGAAACCGCAAGACCCGTCAGCATCCATGTCCCTCGAGCGCTTCGAGGAGCTAGTCGACGCTTACGGCGCACAGTCCGGCCGCTGGCCGGATGAGGACCGTGAGCTTGCCCTGGCCCTGGTGAGCAACTGCGCTCAGGCCCAACAGGCACTGCAGGCAGCCGTGGTGCTAGACGAGTTGCTCGACCAGGCGCCTAGCGAGGACCCATCTGCAGCGCTACGACGCCAAGTGCTGGCGGCAGCACCTAAACGGCAGCTTGGCTGGCTCGGGCGGCTGAACCAGCTCACCGAGCAATGGTGGCCCTTCACCCCTCGCTGGCAGCCGGCCACAGGTCTGGCGCTGGCAGCTGCGTTCGGCATCGTGGTTGGAACGATGGTGCCAGACACGGCCGCGGCAAGTGAGCCAGTGGACGTTGCAGAGCTGGCCTTCGGCGCTGAAAGCGATTGGGATGCTAGCAATGAAAGTGACCTCCCATGAGTCGACTACTGGCTAAGCACTGGGCCATCGCGCTGCTCGTCTCGCTGGCCCTCAATCTGTTTCTCGGTGGCCTGATCGCAACGCGGTGGCTGCGAGGCCCGGTCGACGGCCCCCGATCCGGCAGGCCCCATCTGCGCTTCGACTCATTGCGCGAGGCCCTCGGGCCGGAGGCCAAAGCCGCCATCGACCAGGTGGACGACCAACACTCGGCCACCATTCGCAAGACCATGCGCGAGATGATGAAGGCCCGTCGCGCCGCCACCGAGGCCCTGACCGCCGACCCCTTCGACGCCGAGAAAGCCAGGGAAGCCCACAAGGTGCTGATGACCAAGGAGACCACCGCACGGAGCGCCATGCACGAGGCGCTGGTCGAGCTGGCCGCTGCCTTGCCGGCAGAGCAGCGGGCCAAGCTGGGCCAGGCGATGCGCAAGCGAGGCAAAGGGGGCCACCATGGTCGGCGGCGCTCAGGGCGCGACGGCGGTTGGGGACAGGGCCGCGACGGCGGTTGGGGACAGAACCGGGCACCTGACAGGGACGGAGGCGACCCGCCTAGCCCCGAGTGATGGTGTCCCGGTCGTCATCGCCGTGGCCTTCCGCCACGGGCTTCGCCCTAGGAGCCGCTCAGCCGTCGGCCTTGCCGGTCGCCTCAAAGGCGGCGAGGGCCTTCACGACTTCGTCAGGTGAGTCAGTGATGCTCAGCCATTCGCCATAGTCCTGCTCAGCGGCCAGTGAGCGCAGTAACGGGTAGACGGGCTTGGTCTCCTGCCAGTACTCGACGCCGAAGAACACCATCGGACTGGCCACCCCCACGGTCAGGTAATGGTTCTGGCAGGCGTCCTGGAAAACCTCCTGAATGGTGCCGGCACTCCCAGGAGAGTAGACGATGCCGTGCTTGGCAATGGCGAGCAGGCCATCTTCGCGCACACTGTTGGCGAAGTACTTGGCGACGTGGGTGGCAAAAGCGTTGGGCGGCTCGTGACCATAGAGCCAGGTGGGGATCCCCAGGCTCGGGAAGCGCTGGCGATCGGCGTCACTGAGCGGAAGCTCGGCCCGCACCTCGAAGGCCCTGGCGAGCCACTCACGATCCCGATAGCTCGGCGCGCCGGACAGAATCGTCAGGGCCAAGTCGAGCGCATCGTCGTCCTGTCCTGCGAGCCAAGCGCCTAGATGGGTTGCCTCCATCGCCCCGGGCCCGCCACCGCTTGCCATCATGAACCCCTGGCGGGCCAGCTCGCGAGCCATGGCGGCAACCTTGGCGTAACTGGGATCGCTACGCAGCGTCGAATGGCCACCCATAATGGCCACCACTTTGTGGGGCTTGCCGTTCCCTGCGAGCAATCCGTCGAGCGCATCAGTGATGGCATGGTCATGAAGCCTGCGGGCCAGCGTCTCGAGAATACTCGGTGGAGCCGGACCGCCGGTGGCCATGAAGTGAGCGTAGACCTGAGCATCGAGGCACTGGGCATAGCTGTCCGGTTGGGTCCGGTCGAAACCGTCGTAGAGCTCTTCGACGGTGTAGAGTGCGCCTCGGTAGGGAGCGAAAGGTAGCTCCGGGATGGTCGGGAACACCAAGGCGCCTTCTGCGAAGGCCTTCTCTGCCAACGGACCGGCGAGATCACAGCCTAGAAAGACTGCGCCCGCGAGGGGGCGACCAGCCAAAGCAGCGGTGTGCCCCGTCAGATCTAGGCCCTGCATCACTACGCCGATCAGCTCGCCAGCGTTACGCCGCAGGTGCTCATCCAGCTCGTCCAGGGTCTCCAGCTCAATCATCCTGGCTCGGATAGCGCGGCCCTTTAGCGACGGAAAGGGAGCTTGGCTTCAGAGGGCTCAACAGGGGATGCCGAACGCCCGTTCGAATTCCCCCAGTGGATCGAGCAACGTCCTGAGCACGAACCGCCACGGGCCGTTCTGGAGACTGCCAGCAGCTCTCCATCCAAGATAGCGAAGCTCGCCCAGGGCAATGCCGGCAATGGGCGTGGTCCACAGATCGAGAGCGCTGGGACGAACGGCATTTCCTTCGAAGACGACCTCCCAGGTCACGGTGGCGGCGCTCGCGAAGAGCAGCGCTTCGGCAGGGTTGCAACGACAGGCACGAGCGCGAAAGTAGAGCTCGCTGCCGAACAACCCATGGCCGATGACGTTGATGGTCCAGTCGTCGCCATCCCACTCGAACCATGGCGCCGAGGCATCAAGGCGAGGCGGCTGGCGCAGAGCTTCCCCATAGCCCTGTGCCCAGTCCAGCGGCGCCGTGCTCGCGAAGGGTTGCGGCCAGATCACGGCCTCAGCAGTTCGCATGACCGTCATCAGACCCAGTGAGTGCACCACCGGCACGGTCAAATCCAGCTCTTCGGCCGGTGGATCGGGAGACGGTTGGGCACGACCGGGGCTCGCTATCGCCAATAAGGAAACGCCCACCGCTGCCCGCGCAAACCCTCGCATCAGGTGATGATAGCGCACCCCGGCAGCAGCCCCTGGCCGATGGTCGTCAAGGCAGTAGATTGAGATTGTCGAACTCGACCCGCACCACGTCGCCGTAGGGGTCGCTGATCTGGGCAGCTAGCATGACCGTGACCGCCTCGAGCGACGCGGGGCTGGCGGTCTGCAGCAAGGTGTTCCACTGCTCGGCATCAGGCGACGTCTCGAAATGGAGGGTCCCACCTGCCTCTCGCAGTCGCCACCAGCGATGAACCGAAGCGTCATAGGTGGTTGAGGTGCCCGCCTCGAAGGAGCCCCCCACAAACAGCCCCGCCGTGAGCGATCCCGCCCAGGTCTCGATGACCGCGAAGTGGTTCTGGTCGAGCCCTGCCATGAGCAGCGCCCCGCCTTGCACCTCTGCAGGCGGCACCAGCGGCACCTCGAGCCACAGGTTACAGCCCCGCAGGTCATACTCCCGCTCAGTCGTCATCCCCACGTTCTGGGAAGGCTGGTTGGCAGCCAGCTCGACGAATGCTCGGCCCTGGGCCACACCCACGGTGCCGGTCTGCCCGTGCTCATTCCACAGCAGGCTGAGCTGGTCGCCTGAGAAGTCGTCCTCCAGCTCGGCAGGATGGCAGGGTGGCTCGGGACCTTGTTCCTCAGGCGTGAAGTCATCGCCGCAGCCCAAAGCAACCGCCCCGAGGCCTACGGTCAGTGCCATCACCGCGCAGCCGGATCTGGATGTCTCCAAGCGCATGGGCAGAAGGAAAGCTATCATCTCTGCCAAGTCGTCGCCAGCACCGCTCAGGTGCGGCTCGACCCCAGGGAACCGCGATCAAGCGCCACAGATCTCTTGCTCGACGTGATGGCATTTGGCCATCGGTGGGGTAATCTGTGACCGAAGGTTGTTCTTCTAAAACTTGGAGATCGAAGATGGTGCGCAGCGGTAGACGTGTGGTTCTGACAACGTGGTTCGCGGCCCTCGCGGTAGGTGCGCTCGGACAGGCCGCCTGTGGCGGCGACGACGACGGGTCGAGCAGCTCGAGTAGCTCGACGTCCAGTGGCACCGGAGGCTCGACCTCCACCTCCGGCACCGGCGGTGGCGGAGGCTCGACCTCCACCTCCACCTCCGGCACCGGTGGCTCGACCTCCACCTCCGGCACCGGCGGTGGCAACCTCTGCGAGGCCGTCGGCCCCGGCGAGTGCGCTCCGGGCCAGGACTGGGAGTTGGACCTAACCGACCCGTGTATTTGCTGCACGATTCAGTTTTGTGAGACAGAAGGCAACGCCTGCTGCAACGAGCCTGGCTGCATGGCCATCGTGGACTGTGTCATGACCAGCGGCTGTGAGGGCTTCGGGTGCCTAACGCCCTGCGGCACGGTCATCAACGACAACGGCGGCCTCTCCGGCGCGCCGCTGGCGGCAGCCCAGGCCGTCGGCGACTGCACCGAGGTCCCCTGCACGGGTTGCGGCGACTGAACCGCTGAGCGAGATCGTGCGCATCGTTCAGCTGACCCGACGAGTCTTCCTGGCAGCAGCCGCAGCTCAGCTGGCGGCTGCTTGCGACTCTGACGACGATCCCACTACCACCTCGAACGGAGGCGGAACCGGAACGGGCGGCGGCGGTGCAGGCGGCGCTGGCGGCGCTGGCGGCTCGGGGTCCGGTGGCGCGGGGGGCTCCGGCCCCACCGAACCGGGGCCTGAGCCCGACCCCTGGGAAGCACCAGGGCTCGAGGATCTCGGCGCCTTCGCTTGGGGTGTACAGATTGGCGACGCGATGCCCACCAGCGTACTCGTCAGTGCCCGCACCCTCGAACCGAGCGCCGCGCCCACCGTCATGAAGGGCGTCGAGTCGGGTTGGGAGGAGGTCGCCTCCGGTCAACTCTACGATCCGGTCGACGGGGTGGTGCACTTCGAGCTGACCGATTTGGTGCCCGATACAACCTATTCGATCGCCCTCTACGGCCCCGGCGGCATCAGGCGTAGCCGGGTGACCCGCTTTCGGACCGCCGTACCCGCCGGCGCCAGCCGCATCATCCGTTTCGGTGCGACCAGCGGCATGGGCCCTACCAATGAGCCCTGGCCCAACCTCTCCCAGTCCCTCGCCGAGCGCCTGGACTTCTTCTTACTGCTCGGCGACACGATCTACGCCGACTACGCCCCCAACCAGTTCGCCTACGTGGAGAAATACAAGACCGCGCTTTCCCTCGCAGGCATGAACGACACCAGCGCCGGCACCAGCCTGGTAGCGACCTGGGATGACCACGAGATCGACGACAACTGGTCGTGGTCGACGCCAGGCATGCAGCAGACCTTCGACGAGGCGCTCGCCGCATTCCGCCAAGCCATTCCCTATCGTCAAGGCCCGGGAGTCACCGGGCTGTGGCGCAAGCTGTCGTGGGGCGACGCCCTCGATCTGTTCGTGCTCGACTGCCGCAGCGAACGGTTGAACGGCAACTACGTCTCGCCAGAGCAGCTCACGTGGCTAGAGCAGAGCCTGCTGTCCAGCACCGCTACCTTCAAAGTGATCGTGAACAGCGTGCCCATTTTCGACTTCGCCGGCACGGTCATGCACAGTCTTGGAGTCAATGATCGCTGGCAGGGCTTCCCGGCCCAGCGCAGCCAGATCCTTCAGTTCATTCGGGACCACAGCGTGACCGGCGTCGTGTGGGTCAGCGGCGACGTTCATTTCGCCGCCATCGGACAGGTCGACATCGTCGGCGGCCCGGGCGACAACCTTTGGGATGTGCTCGTGGGACCCTGCGGCTCGGCAATGAACCCGGCGGTCTATCTCATGGAAGTGGCCGAGAATATGCCCATCTTGGTCAAAGAGTTCAGCACCACCTTCTTCGAGGCTGATCCAGATGCCGGGACGCTGCGCTGTCGTTTCGTTGGCGACGCCGGACAGATCCTGGCTGATCATACGTTGCAGGTGCTTTGAGACGGCGGCGGCCCCAGGAAGTCGACGATCTTGGCGAACACTTCCTGCTCGGCGTTCTTGCCTAACACCAGATCCAGATGGCCGTAATCGTGCTCGCAACCCTGGGCCTGCCCACACCAGGTCAGCTCGGTGGGCGCGCTGGCTAGCAGCATCGCGGTCTGATCGATCAGCCGCGGTGCAACGAAGGTGTCGGCTGCGGCGCCGAACAGGTGGATTGGGTTGCGAATCAGCCCCATGCGGGACGAGTAGTCCACCGCACCATCAGCACTGACCAGCCGCCCCTCCTCGCAGATGCGCTTGAGATGCAGCATCTTCCGAACAGCGATGTCACCAGAACCGCAGGTCAAAAACAGCCGAAAGGGCTCGAGCTCCACGTTCTGGGGATTGCAGCACCACCGCCACAGCGGGTGAGGGATCCAACGCGCCAAGAAACCCGCCTTCTCTCCCAGAGCGGCAATGGGGATCATCGAGAAGTGGCTCAGCCCCTCCACGACCCGCCGCAGGGTTGGCGGGATGTCCAAAGTCGCCGAGGCGCCCAGAGTGACGACTCGGTCGATGCCGGGGCTGCCGATCGCCAGGGCTCCAAATAGCGCCATTCCCCCAAGGCTGTGACCCACGGCGTGCACCCGCTCGACTCCGGCCCGTCGACAGATGGCGGCCACCGCTGCAGGGACGTCCCGTTGGATCAGGTCGTCGATGGTCCAGCCGGTCGACCAGGGCGGCGGCAGACTATGACCCCGGCCGCGGAAGTCGACGGAGAAGGCGTTGTAGCCCCGATCACGCAGAAAGGGCGCCAGGCCAAAGCCACCGACGTCGAAGCTGCGACTGTTGGACAGGGCGCCATGAAACAAGGCCACCGCAGGTCGGCTGACCGCTGGGTCGCCGTAGACGTGAACGGCGATGGACCAGTCATCGGCAGTGGGGATCTGCCAAACCGCGTCGGCGGTGGAAGGCCAGATTGCGGGGAGCTTCGGCATGGGGAGGGCTACCACAAAGCCCTAGGGCATCCACCAAGGGAGAGTCGCCAACCCCTGCACGCCCCCAGGCAAGGCGAAGGTGGGTCCGTGGCCTGGGAAGACGAGCCTCACGTGCAGCTCGCCAAGGCGACGCTTGGTGCGACGGTAATCCTCAGCATCGGTCAACAGTGGATTGAGCTCGCCACCCAGGAAGTTACGCAAGGTGTCGCCCGCAATGAGCCAGCCTGCTTCGGCGTGGTGCAGGCAAATAGCATCGTCCGAATGGCCCGGCGTCTCGATCACGGTCCACCCGTCCAGAACGGGCAACGATTGACCGTCCTCCAGCGCGGGTCCGAGGGGGGCACGAAAGTGATTTTGCGCCCACGGGAAGCCGAAGCCGAGCCCTCCGCGAACATCCACAGCGGGAAACAGGGGCATTCCCTGCATCGGCCATGTGGGGATGGCTCGGAGTAAGCGCCACCGCCTTGGCCAGCGCAAGCGGCGGCCCTCGTTCACGTGCTCCCAAGCGACTCGACCGAGGGTCACCGCCGCCCCGACTCTCAAGGCGAGCGGGTCCACCCCCATCATGTGATCGAAGTGTAGGTGGGTCGGGATGACGTCATGCACCTCACCTGGGTCTCGCTCCAGCCACCGCAGCGCAGCGAGAATAGGCTCGATGTCAGCCGCCGATCCACAGTCGGCGACCGCGATGGCGCCGTCGCCAAGCAGCAAGTAACTGACACCGTAGCGGCCAGGCACCGCCATGACCGCGGCGCCAGCACTGTGATAGAGCCGCATCGCTGGCGGCCCAGGCGGGCTGAGCCAGCGAGCGAGCAACGGTTTGGGTGAGCTCAGCGGGGCATCGATGGCCTCGACCGAACGTTCAGGTGCGGTCTTGCTCATCAAGCTCGACGACGGCGGCGCCGGTTCAGCCCGAGCGCCAGCAGAGCCGCCAAGACGCCGGCACCCCAGGGCGCTCGACGCGAGCTCTCGGACCCGACCACCCGGCAGCCGCAACCGCTATCCGCTTCGCTCACCATGGTCGCGGCGCCTTCGCCTCCCGCGCCACCGGTGCCTGAGCTCGAGGTGCCGCCGGTGCCTGAGCTCGAGCTGCTGCCCTCGTTCAGACAGTCGGCCGAGCAGCCGTCGCCGTCGGCGGTGTTGCCGTCTTCACACTCTTCACCCGCAGCATCGTTGAGCAGGCCGTCGCCACACTCGACAGGCGAACAGTCACTGTCGCAGCTGGTTGAATTGCCACCATCGTCACAGTCCTCGCCGGCGGCCGCGTTGTGCACGCCATCACCGCATTCGGGGAAGGTGCAGTCGTCGTTACAGCCGCCGGTCTCGGTGCCGCCGTTGTCGCAGTCCTCGCCGGCCGTGACGTTGACCTTCTCGTCTCCGCAGGTGGCGGTGGTGCAGTCGTCGTTGCAATCCGCTGACTCGCCATTGCCGTCGCAGTCCTCACCGGCCGTCGTATTGGTCACGCCATCACCGCAGCTAGCGACGGTGCAGTCGTCATTGCAGTCCACCGACTCGGCACCGTCGTCACAATCCTCGCCGGCCGTCGTATTGGTCACATGGTCGCCACAGCTGACATTGGTGCAATCGTTGTCGCAGGTAGCCGTCTCGCCCGAATCATCGCAATCCTCGCCAGCGTCGACGTTGCCATTGCCGCAACAAACGGCGACCTTGATGATGGCTTCTCGATTGCCCTGGCCGTAGTCCAGGTCGACTTCCAGGTAGACATGGCCGTCTTCGGCGAGGTTCAGCTCGTAGGAGCCATAGGACTGATTGACGGAAACATCATTGAAGTCCGTCACGATGGCATCGGCAGTCGAGTCGCCGTCTACGTCTACCTCGGTGGTGTTGGCCGTGATGATCGCAAAGGCGTTGGTGGCCAGATTCGAAGCATCGCACGAGCCGAACAAGGTCTCCTCTTGACTGCCGTCCTCGAAGATGAAAACGGCGTGACCATGGTTGTTGATGCTGACACCATGCACGTCACCGTCGATGGTGACGCCATCGACCGTGTCCGTTTCCCGCACGACGACGCTGCCATTGTAGGCAAGGACGTCGTCGGTCTGAAAACTGGCGTCGGTCTGCCCGCTGAATAGATAGTTGCCCGCATTGTTGATGCTGACGTCGGCGAAGTACTCCCAGTTGTCGCCGTCACCGGTAGTACTCGCCTCCAGTGCGACGATGGCACCGTCGACGGCCATACCCATTGGAGTACCCGTGCCCTCGACCTCGACCTCTGCGATGTAATGCGTCCCATCGTCGGACACGTGATATTGGGTATCTACGCCCCAATTGGACAGGGTCTCGCCAGACAAGACATCGCCTGTCTGGAGCAAGATGGTGAAGTTGCTGGGCCCGGGCGTCGCTGTTGCATTGACGTAGAGCGCCCGCGCATCCGTTTGCTGGTCCTCGTCCAGATCGACGCTGGACACGAAGTTCACCTGCCCAGCGGGCAGCATGGTGGGCGCATAGATGTAGTTGATCTCGGCCGGGCTGGCGAAGCCCGGTGCGGCGTCGCCTCGCACGAGGAGCAAGCCGTTGTTGGTCCACAGTCCGTCTTCGCCGTCGACGTGAGGTCCGTAGACCCAACCGCCCGTATCGTCGAAGCCCATCGCCATCGTGCTGGCGGCACCACCGACGGAGAGCGTCACATTGGTCTCGTCGGTATCGAGCCATGCGATGCCATTGTCGACCCACAGGAACTGCACAGTGCCCGCAATGCCAAGGAAGCCGACCTGGTTGAGGCCGTTGGTGAAGGGGCTTCGCAGCGTGGTGATCGCCCCTGGCGCGCCGGTCGGCGTGTCACCGTCCTGGGCCACCACCTGGGCGGCCAACTGGGCCGCCGCCGGTGGCGTGGCCAAGAATGCCCCTACGAGCGCCAGCGGTGCGGCCAGCCTGCTCAAGCTGGAGGTCCGGCAGAAATTGAAGCTGTGCATATCTCGTCCCTCTCGTCCCATGTGCTGTGCCCCCAAGAGAGCATCCCCTGAGTTCGTCCCTCGATCCGCGCCGATCGTCGCCCATGATGCTGCAAATCACAAGCCGCGGCGCACTCAATCATGGCCGGGAGCCGTGCGCGAATCTGCGCGGGGGAGACCGACTGGATCACAGTTTATGCGGGCGCCCGCCCTCAGGCGCCATCAGGAAGCCTGAGACATGCCTCAACTAGCGGGAAAGCTTGGGTGTTGGGAGCTAACCGCAACGGGCGCGCGTCTTGCAACGACACAGTGATTGCTTATGCGCTACTCGCCAATGACGTCATTTCTGACCTTCTTCATCTATCCCCTCGCTGC
>JAUVCD010000127.1 GCA_030590865.1 Myxococcales bacterium
GTAGATGGTGATCTTCATCGGTGCTCCGCTCAGCTCGTCACCAGTCCGAGCTCACCCAGGGCCGCAGCAATCTGCTCGCTGGTTGCCTGCCGGGCGGCCAGCAGCGGCAGGCGGACCGCCGCACTCATCTGACCGAGCAGCGCAGCACCGGCCTTGCAGGGGCCAGGATTGGGCTCGACGAACATGAGACCGTGGATCGGCAAGAGCCGGTAGTGGGCCTGCCGGGCGGCGGCGAGATCCCCGCGAGCCATCAGCTTGGTCACCTCACTGACTTGCTCAGGCAGCAGGTTGGAGGTCACGCTGACGACACCGCTGGCCCCGGCCGCCATCATCGGCAGCGTCAAGGCATCGTCACCGCACATCACCGTGAGCCGGTCGCCGAGACGACGCTTGAGCTCCTGGCACCGCAGTACGTTGCCGGTAGCATCCTTCAGCGCCACGACATTGGGCGCCTGCCGGCAAATCTGCTCGGTGGTCTCGAGCGCGAGATCAACGACCGAACGGCCAGGGATATTGTAGACGACAATCGGACAGTCGACCTCTCGGGCCACCGCCAGCACATGCTCCCGCATGCCGTCCTGGGATGGCTTGTTGTAATAGGGCGTCACGATCATCACGCCGTCAGCCCCGGCCTCGCAGGCCGCCTGGGAGGCCTCGATGCTCTTGGCCGTCGAGTTGCTGCCGCTGCCTGCGATGATCGGCACTCGTCCCTTGGCGACCTTGGCCACTTGCTGAATGACTTCACGCTGCTCGCCGGCGCTCAAGGTCGGGGTCTCTCCCGTCGTGCCGCAAGGCACCAGGCCCGACACGCCAGCGTCGATCTGCCGTACCACCAGCTGCTGGAGGGCCTCGAAATCGACAGACTCGCCGTCACTGGCCAAGGGAGTGACGAGCGCGGTGAAGGTGCCTTTGATGCTGATGTCCGCCATGCTGGCGGCACCTTGCGACCAGCCCATGGGGCCTGTCAAGACTCGGGCTAGCGCTGGCGCTCCACCCTTTGCTAGAAGTGGATGTGCGAGTAGCCGCGGTCCTGATGCAGGGGTCGCGGAGCCATGCTATCGTTTTCCGAACATTACGTAGGGTAAGTTTTTCTAGCCATGGGCACCCGCGACTATTTTCAGAGCATCTCCTACGCCGCCAATACGATCCTCGAGGGGATGGCGGTCACCTTCTCGCACCTGTTTCGTGGGCCGATCACGATTCAATATCCGGATCGGATGGACCGGCCAATCACCGAGACCTTGCCGGCCCGGTACCGGGGCTTCCTGGAGGTGCAGATGGACATCTGCACCGGCTGTAGGCGCTGTCAGCGGGTGTGTCCCATCGACTGCATCGTGGTCGAGTTGGAGAAGAACCTAGAGACCAAAAAGAAGGAGATGAGCCGCTTCGACATCGACATCGGAAAGTGCATGTTCTGCGGCCTCTGCGTCGAGGCGTGCAAGGTCGAGTCGACTGGCGCCATCCGCCACACCACCAATTTCGAAGGCACGACCGAAGATTTTGGGACGCTGACCTTCCGCTTCATCCCCGAAGGAACGACGCAACCCCTGTACCGGGCGCCTAAGGACAAGAGCGAGATCCCACTGGGCACCTACGGCCCGTTGGCACGAGAGGCCCGGGAACGAGCGCTACGAGACAACCCGGCGCTGTTCAAGATGCAGCGTGTCGTCTGGGAAGAAGAAGAGGAGCGCAAGCGGAAGGCCGCCGCAGAGGCCGCCGAAGCAGCAGCCAAAGAGGCGGAAGCCGCACAAGCCGCTGCCGCTGCCGAGGCCGCCGCCAAAGAGGCAGCCGCCGCGGTCGGCGACGGGGCGGCCGAGCAAGCCCCGGACAGCGGCAAATCGGGCAAGGACGCCTGAGACCGGCCGTGGAGCACGCTCGGTGGTCCTAAATGGTGGGTCGGTGGCGAACGGGTCCCGCCGCCGCTCTGCCTCTACGCTGGGCCCCAAATGCGACGCTAACGTGCGCCGCAACCCGCATTCGGATGCCGATGCGGTAAAATGGCTGGATCGAATGCGTCGAATTCTGAGAGCTCTGGGCCGTCCAACATCCATGGTCACCATTGGGTTGACGGCTGCCGCCTGCGGGGGCGGCACGCCACCGGCTGCCGAAGATCCGGCGGGCATGAAGGTCACCCATCATGAGGGGGGCCCAGGCGGCTCTGTGAGCGGCGACGACGGGAAGATGCAAGTAGCGGGCACCGTCGGTGGCCTCAACCACGGTGCGGTACAGAAGACCTTCAACGAGGCCATGCCGACGATGAAGGGGTGCATCACCAAGGGCCGGCAGCAGCTGCCCTTCCTCGGTGGGGCTATCGACGTCTACCTCGAGATCGACCCGCTGGGGAAGGCAAGCTCGGTGCTCTTGACCAAGACGACGCTCGGTGATCACCGAGTGGAGGCCTGCATCGTCCAAGCCCTCGAGTCGAAGCAGTGGCCACGCCCGGTAGGCGGCAAGGTCGGCAAGACCAGCTCGTCGTTCAGCTGGCGGGCCGCCGACGCCGATCCGCCCCTGGCCTGGACCGCCGGACAACTCGCAGCGGCCATGACTGCTGACGCCGAGCCGGAAGCGGAAGAGGAGGAAACGCCAGGGCCCCCGCCATTTGATGAGCTGGCAGCCAAGCTCACCAAGTGCCGCAATGATGCGGGCACCGGTCCGTTGGACGTCACCATCTATCTCGACGAGGACGGCATGCCCCAAACATTTGGGCTGTCCACCGCTGATGGAAGAGGACTCCAGTCCGTCAACTGCATCGATACCGTGCTGCAAACCACCAGCTTCCCCGCGCCCGGCGGCTCCTTCGCGAAAGTGACGGTGCCAGTGAGATGAACGGAGCGCGGCGGCTGTTCGGGGCGATCCTGGTGCTCGTCGTCCTGGTGCTCGGCACCAGCGCCGCCCTAGCCGGCGAAAGCGTCGCATCGCTGGCCCAGAAGCTGCGCTCCAACGACGACTTCCGGGTAAGAACCCAGGCCGCCCTCGCCCTCGGTTCCTCGGCGAGCAAGGCCGCCGTCGAGCCACTGTGCGGCGGCCTCGAGGACTCGAGCGACACGGTGCGCGCTGCCGCCGCCGCCGCCCTCGGCAAGCTGAAGAAGGGCGGCGTTGATTGCCTGAAGAAGCGGCTCGACAAGGAATCGAGCCGGAACGTCAAGAAGATGTTGAGCAAGGCGATCCGGCTAATCGAGGAGGCCGCCGCCGGACCGGCGCTGTCCAAGTCGACGCGCTACTACGTGAAGCTGGGCCGGACTGCTGACCGTTCGGGCCGCAGCGGCAACGAGGTACCTGCGCTGGTGCGCTCGGTCCTGCAGAGCTCAGCCTCCAAGCTCGGCAAATACGTCTTCGCCCCGGCCGGCGAGACCACCGACCAAGCCAAGAAGCGCCTGCGAAAGCACCCCCACATCGATGCTTACTATTTCGAGTCCGCCGTCAACGTCCGCTACTCTGGCGACCAGCTGCTCGTCAGCTTCGAGATGAAGATCTACGGCTACCCAGGCAAAGCGCCGCAAGGCTCGCTGATGCGCAACGCTGGCTTCACCGGCCTCAGCGGCAAGGATGTCGGCAAAGAGAACCAGCTCATCAAGCAGCTCGTCGCCGGTGCCATGAGTGAGTTCAACAAGATGGCCGCCCAGGTCGACTGAGGCGTGCCCAGGAGTAGGACATGGGACAAGCGGCGACGGGCTCTCGGCCCAAGCACAAACGGCACCTCCGCAATCTGCTGCTCGACCGTCGATTCCAGCTCAAATACGCCGGCTTCCTGGCGGGCATCACCGCCGTGCTCAGCATTACCCTCGGGATGCTGTTGTGGTCGACGAGTAAGTCACTGATCGGCCAGAGCCGCTCGGCAGTGATGAAAGGGGAGCAGGCCGTCGCCCTCGGCCACCGGGTGACCAAGGAGAGCCGCAAGGTCAGTGAGGTCGTCCAGATGAACATCATCAAGGACCCGATCTACGGAGACAACCCCGAGCTGCTGGAGGCCTTCAAGGCCGACGCCAAGAAGAAGGATGACGCCCTCGCCGCTCAACAACAGGAGCTAGAAAACCAGGCGAGCGCGCTGACCCGGCAGGCCGCCGACCTGGAGACTCAACAGCGCACCATCCTGTACACGCTGTTCTCGGTGCTCTCGCTGCTGGTGCTGGCAGTCGGCGTGGCGGGCATCGTGATCACCCACAAAGTGGCCGGCCCGATCTTCAAGATGACTCGTCAGATCCGCGAGGTGGGCGAAGGCAGCCTCGCCATACCAGCGCCGCTGCGAGAGGGTGACGAGTTGGTCGACTTCTTCGCGGCCTTCGAGACCATGGTGCGTAGCCTGCGGAAGCACCAGGAGGAGGAGCTGGCCACGCTCAATAGCGCCATCTCCGAGCTTCGCGACCACAAACAGGACGCCCCGCTGGCCGCACTTGAAGCGCTGCACGCCGATATGGGCAAGACGCTGGAAAGCTAATCCGTGGTCGCGGTCATGATGGGGTCTTCCAGACTGCTAGCCATGGGCTTGAGCGCGGCGCTGCTAGCTGGGGCGGCAACGGCACAGGCGGATTCCATCCCGCCACCGCCAGCCTGTCCGCCGGGCAGTCGCGGCTCCTCCTCCCATGCCGGGGAGCTATGTTTGCCGGCGCCCTGCACGACCGACGGCGACTGCAAGCGCCCTGACACTCGCTGCCGGCCCTGGCGGGTGTGCACCCGCACCTATGCCGTGCCGCCTGGCGGCAGGCGGGTCAACGCGCCACCTCGAGACCTAGACCTGGTGGTCGGCAGCTGCGCGCCAGACAAAGCCTGTACCGGAGCAGAGGAGCCGCCGCCGCCAACGGCCGGCTCACCAAAGCCGGACCCAGTCCGCTGTAGCGAGGCGACCTACTGCATTCCGACGGGACTCCCGCCTTTGCCCACCGCCGGGCCCAAGAAGGACCCAGCTGCCGAGAACGAGCCGGACCTGCCACCTAGTGGCTGCTGCAAATGCCACCTAGGTGCCCAGAACGGAGAGCATGGTTGGCTGCTGGTGCTCGGGCTGACGATGCTCGGCACTCGACGGAGAAGCCGGTGAGGAGACTCACCGTGTCCCGGAACCGTGACCTCCCGGGCGCAGGCCTCGTCATCGAGCCGAGCTCGACGCCAGATACCTGGTCCGGCCGCCCAGCGAAGTGCTACGTCCATGATCGTGGCGAAGCCTTCCGGCGACACTGCAGACCTCTGCGTGGTGCGCCGCGCCGTGGCGCGGTTTCTGGAGCACCTCGCCAGCGAGCGCCGCTACTCGCCCCACACGGTCGCCGCCTATCAGCGAGACTTGAAGCAGTTGGTCGACCACGCCGAGCAGCGCCTAGACAAGCCACTGAAGCTCGACGACCTCGACGTGCTCGTGCTGCGCGGCTGGTTGGGCAAGCTGGCTCGGACCCACAAGACATCATCAATCGCCCGCAAGATCGCCAGCTCTCGCGCCTTCTTCCGCTATCTTCAGCGCATCGGCTTGCAGCAGCGGAACCCGGCCGCTGAGCTGCGGATGCCGAAGCTCAGCCGTCCACTGCCTACCTTTCTCGACGCCGAAACGATGGCCGAAGTAGTCGAGATGCCCGACGGAGGCACGGTCGACGGGTTGCGAGATCGCGCGGTGCTCGAAACCCTCTACGGTGCTGGGCTACGGGTCTCCGAGCTGCGGGGGCTAGACCTCGACTGCGTGAGTCTGAAAGGCGATCTTGGCGAAGCGCGGGTGATCGGCAAAGGCGACAAGGAGCGCGTCGTCCCCTTGGGCCGGGCGGCGATGGCGGCCTTGGGTGACTATCTCGAGCGACGGGCCGAGTTGCTCAAGCCGAAGAGCTCGACCGATGCCCAGCGAGCCATCTTCTTGTCTCGTCATGGGAGGCGCATCAGCGTGCGCAGCCTGCAACTCTTGGTCAAGCGCTACGGCTTCGTAGGGGCGGGCCGCGCCGATCTCCACCCCCACGCGCTGCGCCACAGCTGTGCAACTCATCTGTTGGACGGTGGAGCGGACCTCAGGAGCATCCAGGAGCTGATGGGCCACACCTCGCTGTCGGTGACACAGCGCTACACGCACACGTCCATCGAGGGCCTGATGCGGGTCTATGACAAGGCTCACCCATTGGCGTCGGCCCGGCGCGATCGTAAGGCGGACCTGCCAGAGGGTTGATCTCCAAGCGGGGGTGGTGCCAAGGCGTGGGTGAGCAAGCAATGACAGGTGACCGGTCGGCACAAGCCCCCAGCTCGGTGCCGCCATCGAGGCCCGCTCGGCGCGGCTTCGGGCAGCGCTGGCGACGCACCGAGCCGCTGCGAGCGCGGGTAGCTCATGGCGCAGCCGTGGGTTCGCTAGGCGGCATCATCTTGGCGTTGACCGATGCGAGCTTTGCTCGACGAAGCGTCGACGAGCCGCCGGCGCTGTGGGCCGTGCTGCTCGCCGATGCCGGCGCGGTCGTGCCCTTGGCATTGTCGTGCGGCATCGTTGTCGGGATCGCCTCATGGCTAGCTCACCCTCACCGTGCCCCCACCGTCGCTGGCATCATGACCCGGCTGCGCGAGGCCGGCTCCGGAAGGCTGGCTGATATCGCTGCCTTCGTGCCCCTCACTGCCCTCGGCCTCTTCGTCTGGGCGACCCTAAGCGCTCAGCTGGCCCGGTTCCTGTTAGCTCTGGAGGTTAGCCCACAGCTCTGTGGCGCGGCTATTGCGACCGGATCGCTCGCCATCGGCGGAGGGCTGGCCCTGGTGGTTCTGGCCCTCACCCCGCCGCTGAGACAAAAGGTGGCAACGTGGCGCGACCGCTGGAGCCGGGCGGTGGATCCGGGAGTCACCCTCGGGCTCGCCTTACTCTGCATCGCAGCACTGATCGGCTACGGCGTGGCGAGCGGCACCGTCTCTGGCGAAGGGGGCTTGCTGGGGATCTACGGCATCCTGAAGCGCGAAGAGCTCGATCTGCGCGTCCCGGCGATGCTGCTGCTGCTCTCTCTGGGCTGCTACCTAGGTCCTGCGCTGCTCGACAAAGTGCGGCCATACCAGGCCATGGTGATCGCCCTGCTTCCGCTGGCCTTCACCGTTCAGGCCGGACGACAGCTCAACCGTGACGTCGATCTCGGTCGTTTGCTCGAGCGGAGCGCCCCCCTCGCGGCGCGACCGCTCAGCCTGCTGCGCAAGATCACAGACCGAGACGGCGATGGGGCAAGCGCCTGGTTCGGCGGCGGCGACTGCAATGATGCTGACCCAGCCATAGGCCCGGCGTCAGACGACATCCCGGACAACGGGATCGACGAGGATTGCTCGGGCTCTGACCTCCTGCTGGCTGACCTGGAGAAAGCACGGGCTGCCTCCAAGCCGAGCGCTGAACCCGCCAGCCCCAGCCCCATCCCCCAGGACGGCAACCTGATCCTGATCAGCATCGACGCGCTCCGCTACGACGTCGGCTACATGGGCTACCGGCGTGACCTCACGCCCAACCTCGACGCCCTCGCCAAGCGTTCGATCGTCTTCGAGCGGGCCTACGCCCTGGCGTCCTACACCGGCAAGAGCGTCGGCCCGATGCTCATCGGGAAGTACGGCAGCGAGACCCACCGCAACTGGGGTCACTTCAACAAGTTCGGCACCGAAGACACCTTCCTTGCCCAGCGCCTGAAGAGCGCTGGGGTCCACACCATGAGCGTCCAGGGGCACCACTACTTCGGCGAGTTTGGAGGCCTAGAACGCGGCTTCGCAGAGCTGGATCTGTCCGCCGCCCCACCGAAGGACGCTAAGTGGGCTACCGACACGACCGCCACCAGCCCTCAGCTCACCGACGCCATTGTTGCTTTGCTGGACAAGCAGCCACCGGACCAGCGCTTTTTCCTGTGGGTGCACTACCTCGACCCCCACGCTGACTACTTGCAACACGACGGGGTGAAGAGCTTCGGCAGCAGTGGACGGGATCTCTACGACCACGAGGTGCTCTTCACCGACCAGCACGTCGGGCGCCTGGTGGACTACATCGAAAAGGCCCCCTGGGCCGACCGCACCAGCATCATCGTGACGAGCGATCATGGCGAGGCATTTGGCGAACACGGGATGTACCGCCATGGCGTGGAGCTGTGGGAGACCCTGGTGCGAGTGCCCTTGGTCGTCCATGTTCCCGGCGCCGCCCCGGCGCGAATCAAGGCACGGCGCAGCCTGATCGATCTAGTGCCGACATGCCTCGCCTTGATGGGCGTCCCGCTGCCTGACGGTAAGGGAAAAGACGACTTCCTCTCAGGGGTGTCGCTACTGCCCGACGTGTTCCTCGAGCCAGGCGCGACGCCAGCAGAGCGGGACATTCTGGTCGACATGCCCGGCGGGCCCTACAACGAGTCGCGCCGAGCATTCATCCATGGCGATCTCAAGCTGATCATCTCTAGGGGAGCGCACAAGGAGCTGTTCAATCTGGCGAAAGACCCCGGGGAGAAGAGGAACTTGTGGCACCAGCGCCGCAAGGAGATCGAGGCCCCTTACGCCTTGTTCAAGTCTAGGCTGAGAGAGATCGAGGTCACCGGCAAGCGCAAGCACTAGCCCACGCTTGCTGGACGCGATGGCGCCTGCTTGAACCGCTCGGCGAACGGGCCCACCATGGTGGCGATGCTGAACGCTGAGGCCACGGGCTCCCCTCGAGCCGCCGCACCGGTGCGGCGACCGGCCCCGGTGCGGCTCATCGGCACCGCCCTGCTCATCGCGCTCCCAGCCTGCTCGGACGAGACCCTCGCGCCGGTCTACCCGACGCGCCAGCTCGAAGCCGGGAACAGCACGATCATCATCGATACCAAGCCGTCGCTCCGCCTCCAGCGAGACGGCGAGACGCTGCTCACCTTCGACGAGCACTCGTTCCAGCTCGGTGTCGTGGACACCCTGTCGGATGAGACCAACTACGACCCCTACCGGCTCTACGTCCCCCACGTGGCCTACCAGCCCCCAGACGACCTGGCCTGGCTATCGCCCAGCGCAGCCCAATTCGCAGCAGAAAATGACGGGACGGCGGTGCTCACCCTGCAGCTCGACTACCGGGCCGGCCAGAGCGCTACGCTCACAGTGAGCGTCGAGGACGACGGTCGCTTTGCACTCTTGCTCAGCCCCAGCGGCGGTCGCACCGCCTTCATCCGGCTGCGGCCCCGTGGGTCGAGCAGCGAGGGCTTCTACGGGCTAGGCGAGCACTTCGACGACGTGAACCAGCGCGGCAAGGTTCGCGCCATGCAGCTAGAAACCGACAGCAGCCTGGAGAGCCTCTACAACGAGGCCCACGTGCCGATTCCGCTGCTGATCGGCACCAGCGGTTGGGGGTGGTTCGTCGAGTCGCCCTACCCCGGCGTCTTCTCAGTCGCCGTGGACGATGACCGACTGATCGAGGCGGCTTTCGGCACCGGCGTGGCCTCGGAACAAGGGCTCCCGTTCCACCTCTTCGCCGAGGACCACCCGCTCGACGTCACTCGCCACTACTACGACGTCACCGGCTATCCCAAGCTGCCAGCCCGCTGGGCGCTCGGTCCCTGGATCTGGCGAGACGAGAACGACGACCAGGCGCAGGTGGAGAGCGATCTCGACACCATCCGCGACTTGGACCTGGCCACGACGGGCTACTGGATCGATCGACCCTACGCGACAGCGGTCAACACCTTCGACTTCGTCGCCGACCAATTCCCCGATCCAACGGCCATGTTCGACAAGCTGCACAACCTCGGCTTCCACACCGCACTGTGGCACACGCCCTACCTCGATGAGGACCACAGCGCCACCGCGGCGCTCCGCACTGAAGCTGAAACCCAAGGATATTACCCGCCAGTCACGGGCCTCCCGCTCAACGGCTGGGGGCTACCGGTCGACCTGACCAACCCCGACGCCGTCGACTGGTGGCAACAGCAACTGTCGGGCTACATCGACCTCGGTGTGGCCGGCTTCAAGCTCGACTACGGCGAAGACATCGTGCCAGGCCTGTCCAACACCCGTCTGCGGTGGCGTTTCGCTGACGGCAGCGACGAGCGCACCATGCACAGCCAGTTCCAGCGCTACTATCACCGCACCTACGCCGAGTTGCTGCCTGACAGTGGCGCCTTTCTCCTGTGTCGCGCCGCCACCTATGGCGACCAACAAAATGGAATCATCATTTGGCCTGGCGATCTGGACGCCAATTTCGCCGCCCACGGGGAGCAAATCGAAGAGGAGGGCAAGACCTATACTGCCGTGGGCGGACTGCCTGCCTCGATCATCGCCGGGCTGAGCCTAGGGCCGAGCGGCTTCCCCTTCTACGGTGCCGACACCGGCGGCTATCGCCACTCGCCACCGGATAAGGAGACCTTCTGGCGCTGGTTCGAGCAGACGGCGCTGTCGACGGTCATGCAGGTGGGGACCAGCAGCAACGACGTGGCTTGGGAGCCGACGCCAGAGAACGGCTTCGACCAGCCGATGCTCGACAGCTACCGCGTCTATGCCCGCCTGCACCTACGGCTGTTCCCCTACCTTTGGTCGTACAGTACCCGCCTGCTCAGCGACGGCCGACCGATCCAACGGGCCCTCGGCCTGGCCCACCCCGAGCTCGGCGTGCATCCAAACGACACCTACCTGCTGGGCGACGAGCTCCTCGTCGCGCCGGTGGTGGGTCGCGGCCTGACCTCCCGCACCGTCATGTTCCCCAGCGGGTCGTGGTTTCACTGGTTCACTGGCGAGGCCTTCGAGGGACCGGGGGAGCACGAGGTCGCGGCCCCGCTCGGACGGCTTCCGTTGTTCATCCGTGCCGGCGGTTTGGTGCCACTGCTCAGGCCGACCATCGACTCTCTCGCCCCGACCACCGAGCCCGACCGAGTCGACTCATACGACGACCAGCCCGGCGTCCTCTACGTCCGAGCGGTGGCCGGCACGAGTGGGGCGTTCGAGCTATTCGACGGCGGCCGCCTGGAGCAACAGACTCAGAACGATGTCTCCACCCTGGGCTCGTCGAGCGGCAGCGAGCTTAACGGTGGGGCCATCTTCGAGTTGCTCGCCGCCGCCCCTCCGACCGGGCTCACCATGGCCGACACACCCCTTACCGAGCACGACGATCTAGACGCCCTCGAAGGGGCCACCAGCGGCTGGCTTCACGACGGCCAGACCACCTTGTGGGTGAAGCTCCCGGCCGGCGACGCCACCGCGGTGATCACCTTCTGACGACGCGCTCACTCACCCTGCGACTCGCCAACCACTACCGCGGTTCCGTAGGCCAGCAACTCGGCGGCTCCTCCCATGATCATGCTGGTCGTGAGGCGCAGACCCACGACGGCGTTCGCTCCGAGCCCAGCGGCCTGCTCACACATCCGGTCGAGCGCGTGCTCCCGGCTCTCGGCCATCAACTTGGTGTATTCACGGACCTCTCCGCCCACCATGTTGCGCAGCACGGCCAGGATATCGAGCCCCACGTGCCGGGCTCGCACCGAGTTGCCTCGCACCAAGCCGATGGTGCGCAAGATGGGGCGCCCGCCTGGCACATCAGCGGTGATAATCAGGATGTCCCGTTGGAAGCCGGTGATGGCACCGGTCACGGACTTGATGAGGTGCTTGTCGTTCTCGGTCATCGATCGATCTCCTCGTAGGGGTCGCGACCGACGGCGCGCGCCCGGATGCGCAAAGCGTAGCCCAACAGGCCGATCAGGCCGGCACCCACCAGAGCCATCGCAACCTTGATCAGCAGCGGTACCTGGCTGTCAATCGCCATGGTGTAGACGGCGAAGCCCATCAGGATCAGCAGGCCTGCCAGCAACAGCGTGAAGCTCAGCTTGAGCAGGGCAACGGCTGGCGCGGCCGGGCGCGGCGGCTCGATCTGGGCGTCACAGAGAATTCGCTCAGTCATGGCATCGGTCGTCCGTTTGATGTCTTGAAAATCAGACAGCTCGGCGGCGCAGGCCTCGCAAGACGTCAGGTGGTCCTCCAACTCGCCGCGCTCGTCAGCGGATAGCAAGCCGTCGACGGCCTTCATCAGCAGCGCTTCATAGTGCCCGTGGGAGCGATGGCCGGTCATCGTCTGGCTCCTCCCACCGATCCATTCGGGGACCAGGCCCGATCGGCGATCAGCTTGTTGCGTAAGGCCTTGCGGGCACGGTAGAGCCGACTCATCACCGTACCGATTGGGCAATCGAGAATCTCGGCGATTTCGTCGTAGCTGGCGTCCTGAAAGTGGCGCAGCTCGATAATCTCCCGCAGATCTTCCGACAAGGCGGCCACCGCCCGGGCCACCGCCCGTGCCCGCTCGCCTTCGAGCGCGAGGCTCTCGCCCGATTCGGCCTTCTCGATCGGCTGAGGAAGGGACAGCTCACGGTCCGAGCTGACCACCCGCCTGCGGAGCTTGAGGCGGTCGAGACAGTGGTTCTTCAGGATCCGGTAGAACCAGGGATAGAACGGCTGTGCCGAGTCGTAGCGTTCCCTGGCCGACCATGCTCGAGCCGCCGCCTCCTGGCAGGCATCCCGCGACTCGTCGGGGTTACCGAGGAGCCGATAGGCCGCCACGTAGCCGCGCTGCATCGCCGCCTCCAGCTGGTCCCCCACATCAGTCGACATGCCGATGAGACCAGCAGCTGCACCTAAACACACCATGAGTCAATCGCCCTCGTCGCCTCCCGTCGATCCGCTAGCCATGGTGTGCCTCATCGAATGCCCTTTCCATTGCCTAGGGGACAACCCGTCGCACCGTTGTCTTCACCCTTCTCTACTGACCGGCGGTGGCTCTATTCGCTCTTTCGTAGAAAGTTCGTTCGTCAAGCCAGAAGCGACGCCCGCGCAAACAGTGGCGCAGCGTGGCGGCAGCTTCGACTACAATGACCCCGGTGCTTCAACCAGAGCCAAAGCATGTTTCGCGGCGACAACGCCAGGCCGCCAGACGGCGGTTGTGCGCCCTTGGCACGACCTCCGTCGCGCTGTTCCTGCTGAACGGCTGCGCCGGCAAGGTGGTCGTCGAGCTGCCCCCTGGACCGCCTGATCCAGAAGGCTGCCGCGAGACCATCGCAGGGGTCTGCATCGGCGTAGACACCGCCGTCGGCGACATGCTGGGCCCCTGCCCCTGTAGCAACTCACCCGTGACGGTGAGCAACACTCCAGAGCTCGAGACCGCCCTTTCCGCCGCGGGCAGCGGGGACTGCATCAACCTGAACGATGGACACTACGAGAGTGTGGCACTCCCCTCGGGGGTGCGCATCGTAGGCGCCTCGTTCGACGGCGTCGTGCTCGGCGGCCTCAGCCTCGCCTCCGGCACCGGTGCGAGCGCCTGTCGGCTGACCGTGACAGGCCCCATCACCGTGGGAAGCAGCGATGCCCTGCTCAAGTACACCGCCATTACCGGCAGCAGCACTGATGGAGTGACCCTCGAGCCGGACGGGTCGCTGACCATCGCCGGCTCGACCATCTCCAAAGCGACCCGCTATGGCATCGTGGCCGTCGACGGCGGCGCGCTGGACATTTCACGAAGTGTCATCGCCGAAAACAACGGCCCAGGCATCTGGATGCAGTGCGATGGGGACTGCGATTGCGCGACTCAGCCGCGAGTGAGCATCCGCGAAGTCGCGGTGCGAGAGAACTCACTGGTTGGCGTGGCACTGCTTGGCACCGAGGCCGAGCTCGACACTGTGCGCATTGCTGACACGACCGTAGGCGCGAACTTCGAGGCTGGCGGCGGTCTCTCGATTGCTCGGTGCAGCGACGTTACGGCTCAAGGCCTGGAAGTCGAGGACAACTCGGACTTCGGCATCCTGGTCGACAACAGCGACGTGTCGCTCGGCGGTCCTGGCGCCAGCCAGGGCCTGGAGATCAACCGCAACCTCCGGGGCATCTGGCTGCAGAATATCTCGACCAAAGCCTCCCATTTTGCCCAGGTCCGGAATGCCACCCTCACCGGCAACCAGGGGATTGGCATCGGCATGGGCGGCGCCCTGGGCGAGGGATCGATCAGCATTGCCGACACCACCATCAGCGACACCGCGGGGATCGCGCTACCCAACTTGGTCGGTGGCGTGAGCGCCGGCGTCATCTGCATGGCCGATGGCGTGCTCTGGCTCAACGGCGTCGAGGCCAATCTGGACAACGTGACCACTAGCGGCAACGGCCGCATCGGCGTGCTCATCGATGGCCCGGCGACGGGCTCACTCAAGAACATCCTGCTGACCGGCGGCGACGAGGACGGCGGCATCGCTCAGGTGAACTACCTAGGCGGCCCACAGCCGGAGATCGAGGGGACCACGCCTCCCATTACGGCGACCGAGGACTCATCGCCCGCCGGGGGTTTCGTCGGCCCCGACTGCCCCGGTACGCCGTAACGGCTCAACCGAGGAGCAAGGAGCACGGGCGTGTCACCGAGCCACCGGCTCAGCGGCAGGCGGGCTACAGTGGCGGGAGGGGGGGTGCCAGACCACTGGACAGCACCTGGCAGGGCGCCTGGTCAGGCCCGCAGCCGCAGAGGTTTCCTTCCCAGTCCTGAAAGGTGAAGGGCAACGAAACGATCGTTGCGAGGTACGGGTAGTCCTGCTCGCCATTTAGCGCGACGGGGCAGCAGTCGACGTGGACGCGCTGAAGGGTCAGCGTCGAACCGAAGTTGGACAGCCCAGCCCGCGCGGCTCTGGCCACCTGGCTGTCGATCACCTGCATCGCAGCGAAGCTGTCGAGCCGGCTGATCAGTGTGATGCCGTCGCCGGCGGTCCCGTCGGGAAGAGCCAGGGTGTCCAGCACCGCAGTGCGGTCAATCGTTGCGTCCGACCCACCGACAAAAACGCCAACGTCGGTGTTTTCGGTGATGACTGAGGTCGTTAGCCACAAGGCCGACCGCCGGCCCGTCGCAGGAAAGGGTCGCGTGCTAATCCCCCGACCGTAACTGGACGTAATGTCCGGGGTGGTCCGGCGCACCACCGTGCCTTCCACGGTCACGTCCGAGCCGCTGACGAAGAGGCCCGCCTCTCGGTTGCCGTCGATGAGACAGTGGCTGATGGCGGCGGTCGCGGGGGTCGCACTGATCGAACTGGCTTGGACATTGATGCCCCGGCCGAAGAACCCCTGCGGATCCGGCGCGGTGTCGCGCACCACCGTGGCGGTCATCGCGAGAGAACCAGCGCTGAAGGCCAAGCCATGCTCACGGTTGTCAGTGAAGACGCAGCCGCTGACTACGCCGTCACCGCGCTTACCGCTCGAGTCGTTCTCTTCGAGAACCAAGCCCCGACCGTGGGCACCTTGGGTGCCGACCAGCGTGTCGCGAAGCACTGTCGACTCGAGCACGACGCTCCCGCCGACGGCGTAGACACCAATGCCAACGTTCTGCTCGACCAGCGACCCGCGGATGGTCAAGCTACCGTCCGCACCGTTCACAGCGTCATCTTCAACGGATGCGCCAAAGCCAAACTGACCGGCATTGGACCCTGAGGTCGACTGCAACGTGGTCCGGAGCACCGAGCGCTCCATGGTGAGCTCCGCACCGACGACGAGGACGCCGACCAGCTGACTCCGCTCGACCAGCGAATGCTGCAACAGGACGCTGGTGGGCCCATAGACACTCTCGACGTCGACGCCGACATGGGTGCTGTCGTGAATCCACAGCGAGTCGAGCAGCACATCGGTGGAGCCGGACACGACCACAGCAGGGCCCGCCCCGGTGATGGCCAGGGCGCGAATCTGTGACTGGGCCGCCCCATCGTGCACGAAGATCGCGCCAAACTCAGCGCCCGTGCCCACCACCTCGACCATCGCCGGGCAACGGCCCCAAAGACGCACGGGCTTGCCGGTGATGTAGAGATCCTCGCCGTAGCTGCCCGCCGCTACCGCCACGATGGCTCCCTGCCCCGCCTCGTCGATACCCTCTTGAATCGTCGTCCACGGCTTTGCCGACGAGCCATCGCTGTCGCCGCCTGCATAGCTGCCGTCCACATAGTGCGTGTCCGGCTCGACGGGGATGTCACCCCAGGCTCCGCTGCCACAAGGCGCCACCGCGCGACAGCTCGTCTCTCCAGGAACGGCCATCTCGCCGACGCCGCAGCTCTCGGCAGGAAGGACGGCCTCGCAGCCCTGCTCACCGTCGGAAATGAACCCCTCGTGGCAGAGCTCGGCCGCGATCCCCGCTGGCTGACAGCTGCCATCGTCCAGTGCCGTCGTGCCTGCCGGACAGCACCCTCCCCCTTCGGTCTGGTACTCGCCCGGCTCGCAGGACCCGCTGGGCGGTGGCTCGGTGGGCCGCTTGGTCTCTCCCTCCGATGTGCAGCCGAACAACGGTAGCACCAGGCAGAGCGAGGACCACCAAGGCCAGGACGTATGGGCCATCAGTCCAGTGTAGCCGATTGGCAAACGCCCGTGATGATTGTGGCGACCTGGGTTCAATTCGCAATTCGACCCTATCTCCAATTTGGGCTAGACCCGATGCGCTTGAGATCTCCAGCGACACGAAGAGTGGTCAACGGCCTGTGCTGCGCAACCTGTGCGGCTGCGCCATTCGTGATCTGGGACGTCAACTCGCTGTGGCACTTGGGGATCCCTGAGAGAATGGGATGGGGGCTCAGCGTTGCCGCTGCTGCTATCGTCATCGTCCTGTCGGCATGCCTGATGATGGTGTTGATGGTGGTCTTC
>JAUVCD010000685.1 GCA_030590865.1 Myxococcales bacterium
CTGAGTCGCGCCATAGGGAGCGTCCTCTTTGTCGATTTCCTCGGCGATGATGTCGTTGCACAGGCCGATGCACTCGTCACAGATGTAGACCGTCGGCCCAGCGATGAGCTTCTTGACCTCTTTCTGGGACTTGCCACAGAAAGAGCAACTCAAGTTCCCGTCCGAATCGTCTCGCCGTCGATCCACGTGTGCCTCGGCGCATCCTCGTTTGGCCGCGACCTGCGATCAGGAGGCCGCAAGTGGCCGTTCAGAGCAGAGTGTAATGCTCGACCGGTAGGTGAGCAAGCTAGCGGGTGTCGATGAGCAAGTCATCAGAGCCTCGGGGCGCCCTAATCCGCTAGTCCGAGCGGCAGCGCCCCAGGCGGACCGCTCAGTCGTTGGCTTTCTTGGGTTTGCGGTCCTTGGTCAGGACCTCGTCGATCAGGCCGTACTCTTTGGCCTCCGCGGCGGTCAGGTAGAAATCACGCTCGATGTCCGAGGCCACCCGCTTGACCTTCTGGCCTGTGGCACCGGCGAGCAACTCGATGAGCCGGTCCTTCACCTTCTTGATTTCCCGGGCCTGGATCTCGATGTCCGTGGCCTGGCCATGGGCGCCACCGAGGGGTTGGTGAATCATGATGCGGGCGTGGGGGAGTGCGTAGCGACCACCTTTTTCGCCGACCGCGAGCAGCACCGCACCCATCGAGCTGGCCTGGCCGATGCACATGGTCGACACCGGGCAGTGGATGTAATTCATCGTGTCGACGATGGCCAAGCCAGCGGTGACGATGCCCCCTGGGCTGTTGATGTAGACCTGGATGTCCTTGTCCGGATCCTCGCTCTCGAGAAACAAGAACTGGGCGACCACGCTGTTGGCCACGAAGTCGTCAATCTCGGTGCCGATGAAGACGATCCGATCCTTGAGCAGCCGGCTGTAGATGTCCCACTCGCTCTCGCCGCGGTGAGTTGTCTCCCGGATGCGTGGCACATAGTAGCTGTCCCGCTCGCGCTCGAGATAAGGGGCAACGCTGTGAAGGACGGACATGGCCTGACGTCGTGAGGTAATCATGGGGATTCCAGCTTGTGGGTGGGCTTGTCAGCTCGTGGCTCCCGCCACGGTCATGACTCGCTGATCTTGGCTGCCTTCTCGAGCAGGTCCAGCACTTTGTCCTCGAGAATCATGCCGACGAGCATGTCTCGCTTTTCCTTCTCCCGGTACTCGGCCTTGATCTTCGCCACGTTCTTGCCGCTTTGTTCGGCCAGCTCCGAGTAGCCCTTCTCGATGTCCTCGCCGGTGACCTGAAGCCCCTTTTCCTTGGCAATTTCAGCCATCAGCAGCCCGGCCCGCACCTTCTGTTCGGCGTCGGCCCGCAGCCGCGGCCCCAGCGCGCTCTCGTCGAAGGGTTGGCCGCCCATTTGGGCCATCATCCGCATCTCCCGCTCGCTCATCCGCGCCTGTTGCTCCACCAGCGACGGTGGCACGGGCACGACGTTCTTCTCACAGAGCTGGGCGACGAGCTGACGGGCCACGTCCTCTTGGTTCTGCTGTTCCCGCTGGCTGACGAGCTTGTCTTCAACGCCCTTCTTGAGCGCAGCCAGGTCATCGTAGTCGCAGTCCTTGGCAAACTCGTCGTCGAGCTCGGGCAAGATCCGCTGCTTCAGCTCGGTGAGCTTGCACTGGAAGGTGACCTCCCGATTGCGCAGCTCGGCGCGCGGATGCTGAGCCGGCATCTTGGCGGCGACCTCTTTGGTTTCGCCGGTCTTCATCCCCGCCAGAGCCGCATCGATCTCCTTGAGGATCTGTCCCGAGCCGATCTCGGTGTCCAGCTCTTGGGTGTCCGTCTCGCCGTCAATCTCGTAGCTCAGCGACATCGTGGCGACGTCACCTTCACCCGCCGCCCGTCCCTCCACGGGTTCCAGAGTGGCCTGCTCCAAGCGCAGCCGCTCGACGTCGGCGTCGATAGCCTCGGCACTCACCGCAGTCGGCTGGCGCTTGGCTTCGAGCCCCTCCCACTGAACTTTCTCGATCTCAGGCCGCACCTCGAAGCGGGCCTTGAACGAAAACGGCTCTTTGGGATTGAGCTCAGCGGGCTCGACAGACGGTCTCGTCAGCGGCTGCACCGCCTGCTCAGCGATGGCCTTCTCGAGCGAGCTGTCGACCAGCCGCTTGGCCACTTCGGCGTGTACGGCCGGACCATAAAGGTGCACCAGCACCTTGCGGGGAGCCTTGCCGCGCCGGAAGCCGCGCACCCGGGCGGTACGCCTCAGCGTCTGGTACGACTGCTCGACCTCGGAGTTTACAGTTTCTGCCGGTACCTGAATCTGGAACTCGACCAGCACCGGCGACAGTCTATCAACCTGTACATCCATGGGGCGGAAGCAAATGCCACGCGAGGGTACGGGGATCAAGTGACGCCCGCACCGAGAACAAAAAAACCCCGGTGACGAGGCGTGCCACCGAGGTCGGCGTCCCGGGAGGGACGGTAAGCTTTCAGCGCTTTCCGCTAGTAGTCGTCGTCTTCTTCTTCCTTGTCCTCGTAGGGATCGCGGTCGAAATCGAAGTGCACCTCGAAGGGGCTGTCCTCGACCATGTCCTCAACCGACTGACCCACGCGGCGCGCTGGCCGCAGGTACTCGCGCTCGAACTCAGCAAAGCTTCTAAATGCCCGTGCCATCATGTCCTCCGAACTGGCTAGGTGTGGGACCGGGCGGACCGGCCTGGCAGCCCCATTCTCCGGACGAGCAGTGCTCGCCAGAGCATGTCGGACCACCGAGGAACCTCTCGGTGTAACTGCTTTTGCCTACATGGCCCGACATGTGGGCAACTGTAGTTTCCCGCTTGACAACGGCCAAAAAAAAGTGGGTGAGTTTTTCAGAAACTCTTCGCTGGCTCAGATCACCAGTCCGCGACTCGACGGCGAGGCGGCCGTGTTGTATCGACCACATCACTCCAAGTCGCTTCACCTGGGTCCTGTGTCCCCTGCCCTCACCATCGCCATCGCCAACCAGAAGGGCGGCGTCGGCAAGACCACCACTGCCGTCAATCTGGCCGCCAGCCTGGCGACGGCGGAGCGCAAGACGTTGCTGGTGGACGTCGACCCCCAAGCCAACGCCTCCAGTGGCGTCGGCGCCAGGATCGGCGAGGTTGCGAGCGGCCTCTACGACGCCCTGGCGGGTCGCGTGACGATCCGCGACACGGTCATGGACACCGAGGTAAGGGGCCTGCACCTGCTGCCGGCCACCCAAGATCTCGTGGGCGTCGAGATCGAGCTCATCGATGCGGACGATCGAGCGATGCGCCTCAAGGAGGCCCTCGCGTCGCTACGAGGCGACTACGACTACATCATCTTGGACTGTCCGCCGTCACTAGGGCTCCTGACGGTGAACGCCCTGGTCGCAGCGGATCAGGTGCTGGTGCCGATGCAATGTGAGTACTACGCCCTCGAGGGACTCGGCCTCTTGATGGGGACCATCGACCGCATCCGGGACCTCTACAACCCCAACCTGTCGGTCATTGGCGTCGTGCTGACGATGGTCGACTTCCGCAACTCGCTCACCCACCAAGTAGCCGCCGAGGTGCGCGACCATTTCCACGTGTTCAAGGCGCTCATCCCCCGCAACGTCCGGCTCAGCGAAGCGCCCTCCCACGGCAAGCCGGTGTTGCTCTACGATGTGCAGTGCAAGGGTGCCCAGGGGTACTTGAGCCTGGCTCGCGAGTTGCTCGAGGCCACCGAGAGCGACAGGTCGTGAGGGGAGCTATTTCAGGGTGAGTGCAGAACGAAAAGGACGACGAGCGCTGGGCCGAGGGCTGGAGGCCCTGTTGCCCGCCCGCCCGGCATCGGTAGACCGGAAGGTCGGGCCCCAGGCTGTCTTCACATGCGCCATCGAGCGGATCGCACCCCGGCGGGATCAGCCACGGCGCAGCTACGACTCAGAAGCCCTCGACGAGCTGGCCGCCACCATCGCCGAGCACGGCATCATCCAACCCATCGTGGTGCGCCGGGTCGGCGATGATGACTACCAGATCATCGCCGGTGAGCGCCGCTGGCGTGCCGCTCAGCGGGCAGGCCACAAAGAGGTCCCAGTCGTCGTCAAAGACGTGACGCCGGAGAAGGCCTTCGAGATGGCGCTGGTCGAGAACCTACAGCGCGAAGACCTCAACCCCATGGAAGTCGCCGAGGCCTACCAGCGACTGCTCGAGGACCACGGCAGCACGCAGACCGCCCTGGCCCAGGCCGTCGGCAAGAGCCGGGTCGCGGTGACCAACTCGCTCAGACTGCTGAAGCTCCCCGAGAAGGTGCGCGCCCTGGTTCGCTCCAGCGCGCTCAGCGAGGGTCATGGCCGGGCACTGCTCGGCGCGACCGATGAGGCGACGATGCTCGCCGTGGCCCTCAAGGCGGCTCGCGGACGGCTGAGCGTGCGCCGAGTCGAGCAGCTGGTGCGACGAATCAGGCGGGGCAAGACCGGTGAGCAGGACAGCGGCAAAAACGGGGGCCACACGCCCGCCGGCAAGAGCGCTGGGGTCCGCGACCTGGAGCTACGCCTCACCCGCCGTTTTGGCGCCAAGACGACCATCGAACATCGGGACCCAGGCGGCACCGTGGTCGTGCGCTACGCCGATCTGGACGAGCTCGATCGCATCATCGCCACGCTCGAGGTGTAGGCGAGCGCCTGGCAGAGTCTCCCTTGGCCCGGCGCGCCCCAACCCACCGCTGGTGGGTCGGCCGGAGCGCGAATCGCTCCCCTCAGTTGCAGACCTCGATCTCGACGTCTTCCACCATGAAGTTGGTGATCCGAGTGGTCGGGGCCCCACCGGTTCCGCCGAAGGTCTCGCTCCGCATGTACAGCGTATGGGGCTGTCCGTCCGCCCAGGCACTGATGTCGATAGCATGCAATACGTAGCCGACCGCACCACAAACCGGGT
>JAUVCD010001088.1 GCA_030590865.1 Myxococcales bacterium
CTATCAGACATGGCCTTGAGCTCGACGGTGAAGGGCTCACCCACGCCCACCTCGTTGGTGCTCAGGCCCGCAGAGACATCGACCCGCCCCTGGGCCCAGGCGATCGACGTCCCCCAACAGGTGAGGGCGACCAGCACGAGCGACAGGCGGCGGAGCAACCAGGGCAGCCGCTCCATCACTTGTCCTCCATCACTCGGCGGCGGCGAGTCCGAGCGGCGCGCCGCTTGGCGTCCGCCTCTTGGTAGGTCGGCGCCTCTTCGAGCTCGTCGAGCAGGCGATCCATCTGCGAGGTGTCTTCGGGCTCAGGGTCTTGATCTGCGTCATCAGGCTCTGGTGGCGGCTGGCCGGCGTCGCCACCCGCGTCGAGATCGCCGCCGTCCTGGCCTGCATCCTCGTTGCCGCCGCCGTCACCACCGTCGCCGGCGTCTTGCCCGCCATCCTCGCCGCCCCCGTCGTCGCCTGCGTCCTCGTCCCCTCCGTCATCGCCGCCGTCATCATCCCCAGCGTCGGGCTCAGCATCTGGCTGGGCATCCGGCTGGGCATCCGCCTCGCCGTCCTGCCCACTATCTTGGCCGGCGTCCTGTTCGTCCTGAATCCTTCGCAGCGCAATCGCCCGGTTCCAGGCTGCGTCACGACCAATCGAATCGCCGCCCGCCTCTGGGTAGAGGCCCGGAACGATCTGCAAGGCAGCGTCGTAATGGCGCACGGCGTCCTCATATTGGCGCCGCAAGAACTCGAGATTGCCTGCCAGGTAGAACGCCCGGGCGCGCAGCTCGAGCGGGACCTTGCCATCATGGGCGATGGCCTGGACGATGATCAGAGCGCAGTCGATCTCAAGGGCCCGCTGGGGATCGATCTCGTCCGGTTCAGCACCCTCCTCAGCCAGCTCTTCATCACCGAACCGCTGACCGAATTTCTCGGCCAGGTAGAACAAGGTGAGCCCGAGATCGAAGGCACCGCTGTGCTTGTCCCGCACGGCCTGAGGCAAGCCGATACCGCCGTCACCACAAGGACCGGTTCCCAAATAGGTCTCGAGCACTTCTTCGGCCGACTCGAATTGACCACCGTCCATCAGCTCGATGGCCCGGTCCACATCCGGTGAGTTGCGATCGAAGGGCTCGGTGGGATCCCAACCGCCGCAGCCAGTGGCCAGCCAGCCGACGGCGCCAAGGAGACAGGCGCCCAGCAGGGCAAGCCACACCCAGCCTGGTGGCCGGAAGCGGGCCCGGACAGGCCCGAGGCGCTCAGCCTTGGGCATGGCGCACCTCTCTGCCACCGGCCGCACCGCCATCGGCATGGGGGTCTGAGCGACGCCGCTTGCCGGGACCACCGATCCGCCGACGCTTGGCTGGCGGGGGCTTGGGACGCTTGAACCGCCGCCGCGGTGCCTCGGGCACGAAGACCTCGGCGATGAGCAGCACCAGGGCAGCGATCAGCGGATAGAAGTAGATGTCGGCGTAGACGTTCTCCACTCGCTCGGACAGCTCGCTCTTCATCTTGCGCCTGAGCTCGCGGGTGATCTGGTCGATCCCCGTGGCGCCCCTGCCAGCTCGGATGAGCTGCCCGTCTGGCGTGGAGCTGGCAATCTCCTCGAGCTGCTGCTCTCCTTCCGGCGTCAGGGCGGTCACCAGCGGCTTGCCTTGCGAGTTGGCCCGCCAACCCACCACCCGACCGTCGGCGGCAATCTCGGGGATCCGTTCGGGGGTGCGGCCGCCGATCTGAACGACGTGGATGGTGGTGGCCTCGGCGCCAATGTTGCGAGCCACGGCAACCGGATTGCCTTCCAGATCCTCGCC
>JAUVCD010000885.1 GCA_030590865.1 Myxococcales bacterium
CTACACGCCAGGCATCAAGCTTGTGATGAGCGAAATTGAACTTGCTGGTGTCCATCGTCTACCTCCTCGTGGTGCGCAGGGCCGCGCCGGGGCCCCTCGCCCAGTCGACGGGCCCCGAAGCGACCCGAAGCGCCACGAGGAGGCAGACGATGGACACCAGCACCCACAGCGCGAGTCCCTTGCCTGACAGACCGCCGTCCTCCACGAGCCCCCTTCCCCCACGCGCTCGCCCCCCCGCTCGCCCCCGCATCCCTCACCCTTCCGATCCCGACCTACACCAAACCGTCGGGCTCGGAACGGGCTCGGGGCCGCGCTCGGGTGCGTGCCCGTGGCGGAAGCCGCGGCGACAACACGAGCTAATAGGTCTGCACTCGCTTCTCCCGACCACGCCAACCAAAGCTCACGCTGATCACCGGCGCTGGGTCCGAGGCCGTCTGGCTGACGCTCAAGTGAACAAGCAGGGTGCGCAGGCGGATCTCTTTGGGCCCGCCCATTGCCCTGGGACTGGCGGTCCCAATCGCAGTGGCCCCCCCCTTCCCGGCAGCCGCCGGCCCCAACCGCTCGTGCAGTGACGGCAAGAGGACGTCAGCCTGGACCGTGGCCCGCTCGCCGACCCCCGGGACCGTGGGCAGCGCCATCCGGGCATGGCCGCAATCACTGCTGATGGCGCTGCTTCCGACCATGGCCGTCACGCTCCGTCCCCAGTAGCCCATCGACTGCTGATCCGGGCGCGGCACCTGGACCACGAAGTGCACCATGTCGCCGCTAGGGTCTCGTGCCGCAAAAACCCTCACATCGCTAGGCCCGACGGCCAGCTGCATGAGGGTGAGCTTGGCCTTGCCAATGAGTCGCACACCTAGGGTCGACGGATCGACCCACACGTCGGTCATGTGCAAGGTGGCCTTGTCGGGACCGTCGACCACGAGGTGCTCGCGGTGCAACGCCCGCACGTGGGCCCCTTGATAGCGCTGAGCGGCCGGACTGCCGCGCACGGCGCCGTGGATGCCAACCTGCTCTTGCGAGTAGTCAGGCCAGGGCTGGGGCTCGGTCTTGAGGTGGTACTGGTCCGCAGCGGTGAAGCAGGACGGCGGCGGCGGCTTCTTGTCCACTCCGGGGATCGTGCGGACCGGCGCACCAATGGCCCGAGGGAAGCCCCCCTTGCTGTGCTGCCGAGCGGCCTCTTCGGTACTGAAGACGGTCACGTAACGAGTGCCTTGCAGGACCGTAGGCATCTGGCCGGGCGGTGGCAGCGCCGGATAGATGCCGGCCACCCTTTCGCTGGCAGCCACCTGGTCGGGCTGGCTGTCCAACGTTGGGGTGTGGGTCACCTGGCCGCTGGGCAATGACTCGAACCGCGGGGACGCAGCACCAGCCCAGGAGACCCATAGCGCCCCGCCGAGCAGTGCCGCGCCCAAGGGACCGACGAGTCGACGCAGCGCGAGCCTCTTGATTGACACCATCAGAGGCCCTCCAGGTAGTCCTCGAGCGAGTCCAACCCCTCGTCCGACAGGTGCTTGGTGTGGCCCATCTTCCCGTCCACATCCTCCAACAGATCCCGAAGCGTCGGGTAGCGACCATCATGAAAGTAGGGCGCCCGTCCACTGAGGAAGCGCAACGAGGGGGTGTCGAAGGTCGCCTGCCGGTCCGCCTGAGTCTTGCTCTTCACATCGTGCTGCTTGCGGTCAGTGAGCTGGAGCCCACTGTGACAGTCCCCGCAACCGGCTTGTTTGGAGCGAAAGATCTCCGCTCCGCGACTCATCTTCCGGTGGTGGGCTGTACCAGGCACCGCCGCCGGCGCCTCGAGCTGCCGTAGGTAGGCCAGCAGCGCCCGCAGCTCGATGCCTCGCACCCCCCCCACCCCGCGCAGGTGGTCGAAGTGGCTTGCCAGCTGAGCGCGCAGGGTCGCCTGGCTTCCGTCCCAAGAATAGGGCGCGGTGCCCACGAGCCTCCCGGCCAACATCGGTGACCGCCGTGGACCATCAGGGGTCGCCCAAACCAAGCCGTCGTCGCGCCCATCAGGGTGACAACTGGCACAGGCTCGCCCGTCACGGGCGATGCGACCGTCGCTGGTGCCGTGGTACAGCGCTCGCCCGAGCACCAAGGTCAGGTCGAGAGCTCGCTCGGCGTCTGGCGGCAGCTCGATGTGGCGTATACGCTGCTGCCCCTCACCGGACCGCTCTTCGAGCTCGGGACCGCCCAGGGGGATCACACTGACGGTCCGGTCGAACTGGGACCAGACGATGGCGCGGTGGTCGAAATGATCGACCGCAATACCACTGGGACCGGCCGGCACCCGCCACCGCCGTTTCTCGGCGCCCACCGGATCGGGGGACAAGGCGTCATAAGCGATCACGACGTCGGTACCGAAACAGCCGACGAGCAGGGAGCTGGACTTCGGGTCGATCGCGGCGGCGCGAGGAAGGATGCACGGCTCAGGCTGATCCTCCTGAGAGCCGAGATAGCTCATGTGCCGGTTCACCCGCAGCGAGGTCGCCAGGGGATAGCCGGCCAGCTCGTCGATGACGACGACGCTCGGGATCTGGCTTTGACCGCGCACCTGGCCATAAGCCTCTGAGCGGTTCTCACTGTTGCCCGCTTCGACCAGCACCTGGGGGATGAAGACCCGCCCCGCCGGACGGGTCGACTTGGCCACAGCGAAGGACTGCACACCGGCGTGGCGATGGGGATAGCGCTCCCCTTCGGCAAGGTCCTTCTCCACCTCCCGCAAGGCCTTGACCAGCCTCCGACGCTGCAAGGCACCGAGCCCCTTGCCGCCGGCCTTCAGCTCCTCCTTGAGCTTCTTGCGCAGCTCCTCAACTTCGTGATCCTGGCGCGCTGATACGGACACCGCTCGGGCCGTCCGTTCGTCCAGATCGACGATGCTTGCCAGACCACCGACGGCATGAGCCACGAAGGCGCGGCGGCCATCCTCGGCCACCACCACGGCCCGGGGCTCTCGCGGCAGCTCGACGGCGAATTGTCGTTTCAGTCCCTCGGTGTCGTAGGCCGCGAGCGAGCGACCCCAGCCGGCAGTGACCAAGAGCCGCTTACCATCCTCGGTTAGCGCGAGGGCCTGGGGCTCCGAGTCGGTGGGGACGGCACAGCGCAGCGCAAGCTCGACCGCCGGCGTGGGTCCAGGCTCGAAGACGT
>JAUVCD010000985.1 GCA_030590865.1 Myxococcales bacterium
TCTCTGCCTGCGAGAAGAAACTCGGCAAGAAGGGTCGCGTCGTGGTCCGTTGGAGCGGGACCGAGCCCAAGCTCCGAGTGATGGTCGAGGGAGACAACGACGCCGTGCTGCGGCGACATGCCCATTCGATCCTCGAGGCCGCACGTGGGGATCTGAAGACCAGCTGACGGCGCCCTAGGCGGGTCTCATGCCCCGCGGAGCACCGCGGCGGTGAGCACGACCTTCTGGGCCAGCACACTAGAGGGCGCGCTTCATGAACAA
The DNA here is from genome assembly GCA_030590865.1 of Myxococcales bacterium. GTDB lineage: Bacteria > Myxococcota_A > Polyangia > Polyangiales > Polyangiaceae > JAPYTK01. The sequence continues at coordinate 262 of JAUVCD010000985.1, forward strand.
ATCTTCGAGCGTCTCGCGCCGCGGCGTGACCTCCAACACCTGGGCCCCTGACTCGAGCACCCGTCCGAGCATCTCGGCAACGGCCCGCTCACCCGCCACTTCCACGACGACCACATCCGGCCGCTCGTGAACCTTGTGGCCCGCTTCGACCAGCTCGCGCCGCAGCGGCTCACTTGCCCCGGCGATGGTGACATCGGTGTGAAGCACCTCGCCACGCAAGAGGTTTCGGATCGAGCCTGACACCACGACCTCGCCTTGTCGCAGGATCGTGACGTGGTCACACTGGGCCTCGACATCGCTGAGGATGTGGGTCGAGAAGAAGATGGTCCGCCCGCCGGCACGCTCCTCCAGAAGCAACTCCCGCACTTCCTTGCGCCCCACCGGATCGAGACCGCTCATCGGCTCATCGAGGATCAGCATCTCTGGGTTGGCCACCAGCGCCGCCCCCAGGGCCGTGCGCTGCAACATGCCCTTGGACAGCCGCCGCACCTGCCGGTCCGCAGCGTAGAGCACTCCTGTCCGATCGAGCACCTCCTCGGTCCGCCGCCGCACGGCCGCGCCTGCCATGCCGCTGAGCCGTCCACTGAGCTCCACGAACTCCCGAGCGGTGAGGTAGGGATAGACGTAAGGGTTCTCAGGCAAAAAACCGATTCGGGCACGGGCCCGCACTGAGGGTACGAGCTCGCCGAACACGCGAGCGGAGCCGCCGGTCGCTCTGATCAGCCCTAACAAGATTTTGATGACGGTTGTCTTGCCCGAGCCGTTGGGACCCAAGAAGCCGACGATCTGCCCCCGCTGTACCTGAAAGCTCACTCCTTTGACGGCGTCGACGAAACGACGGCGGAACAGACCGGTCTTGAACGTCTTGCTCAAGTTGCGAACGTCGATCAGGCATTCGTCGCTGTCGCCCTGTGAGGCCATGTCAATCGAGCTCATCGGTTAGTGCGCCGCTACCGGGACGCCCCGTTGGGGTAGTCATACGCAGCACGGCAAACGGCGCCAAGTCCCGGTTGCAGACCGGCCATGGAACGCCCCCCGAGCCAGCTGGGTCATCAATGAGGCGAAAAATGCTGTTTGTGCGGGGCTCTACAGTGATAAAACCCCTCCGACGCGTGGACCCGCGCGTTTCCTTGTCCAAACGGGAACGGAGCCCGATCGGAAAGCCCATGCCTACGTCCTGCAACGGTACCCCGACGAACGATACCAAGGCCCATGACGGCCCAGCCAAAGGGCGCCTTGCCCTGTCGCTGCTGACGAGCGTTGCCACCATCGCGTTGGCGGCGACCGCCCTAGCGCAACCAGCGCCCCCGCCGCCCACGCCCTTCGACGTGCCGCCAGCTGGACCACCGGGCGCCGCCCCGCCGCCAGGCCAGCCAGGCATGCCGCCAACGACTTTCGGAACCAGTCCCGGTCCAGGCACTCAGCCCGGTGCGCCGCCTCCTGGCGCGCCCGGAGCGCCACCTGCTGGCCCCGGTGCCGGCGTCAGCTTCGGCGCCGATGCGAGCTTCGGCGCACCACCGGCTCCCGCACCCACGGTAGACGACGAAGAGGAACGGGCTCGCACCCTCGCCGAGCAAATCAGCCTCACCGGCTCCACGGGCTTGCTACGAACGGCCTACGCTGGCTCTTCTGAGCCCGGCATGTTCCGCATCGGGTTCATGTTCGATTGGTTCACCACCGGAGGCTTTTTGTGCAACGGAGACACCCCTTGCGGGTCGCCGGGCCAAGCGGTGGGCACTGCTGCCGGTGCTGAAGACAGCGCCAGCCACGTCGGCGGACTGTTCGCCCTCAACCTGACGCCTTTGAGCTTCCTCGAGGGTTACGCGGCCATCCGCACCTACGCCAACTCGAACGACATGGGCAGCCCCGCCTTGCTGCAGGTGCTTGGTGACACGACGCTGGGCATCAAGGCTTTCACGCCGTTCCGAATCGCCGACATGCTCACCTTCGGCGGTGACTTGCGGTTGCTCCTGCTCAACGGTGCCGGAGATGTCGGCGTCAGCGGCGCGGGAACTTCCGCCGAGATCATGGCGCTCACCTCCCTCGACTTCCGCGAGATCCGCGGCGAGGGCGTTGGCGCCCCAGTGCGCCTCCACCTGAACCTCGGCTACAAGGTCGACAATTCTGGGGAGTTGGTCTCAGACGTCGAGACCCTTCGCGGCGAGCGCGATCCGGCGACCAACGTCACCATCCTGAGCGGAGAGATCGGTGCGGCAGGCGTAGCGGACAACAGCTATCACGTCGTGGTGGGGGTCACGGGCGCAACGCTGGACGGCTTCACCGTCACCGCCGGCAATGCCAATGGC